>NZ_JBFXHE010000069.1:0-14712 GCF_050177295.1 Desulfobacter sp. | reverse complement strand
TTTTAATATGTTACGTTATGCTTTAGAATTAAATTCATATTTAGAATTGCTGTGATCCCCTTGCTTAAAAACAGCTTTGAACCATAAAAAAAAGGATTTTCATATGTTACTGGATTTTACATTTTACAATCCGACAAAAATTTATTTTGGGAAAGATTCCCTGAACAACCTGAAAGCCGAACTTGCCAATTATGGAGATACTGTTCTTCTGGCCTACGGTAAAAATGCCATCAAGTCCATCGGCCTTTACGATCAGGTGAGTTCCATTCTGAAACATGCCGGGAAAACGGTGGTTGAACTGTCAGGTGTCATGCCGAACCCTACCTATGCCAAACTGATGGCAGGCGCCAAACTTGTAAAGGAGAACAATGTCAGCCTGATACTGGCTGTGGGCGGCGGTTCTGTTATCGACTGCGCCAAGGGCATTGCCGTATCCGCGTACTGCGATGAAGATCCCTTTGAAAAGTACTGGCTGCGGTATGAAGGCCTTTCGAATAAAACCGTTGCTGTGGCATCCATCCTGACCATGGTGGGCACAGGCTCGGAGATGAACGGCGGTTCGGTCATTACCCATGAGGAGATGAAAGTAAAGGCCGGCAGGGTGTTCCCTGTGGAAGTCTACCCCAAATTTTCCATCCTGAATCCGGAATACACCTTTTCTGTATCCCAGTATCAGATGGTAAGCGGGGTGTTTGACACCATGTCCCATCTCATGGAGCAGTATTTCAGCGGCAATGACAACAACACAACAGACTATATTATTGAGAGCTTGTTGAAATCATCCATTGATAATGTCCGAACGGCCCTGAAAAATCCCGAAGATTACGCATCACGGAGCAACCTGATGTGGAATGCCACCCTTGCTTTGAACACCGTAACAGGGGTTTCAAAGGCCCAGGACTGGCAGGTTCACATGATTGAGCACCAGCTCGGCGCTTATACGGACTGTGCCCACGGCATGGGGCTTGCCGCAATTTCACTGCCCTACTACCGCCATATTTACCCTAACGGTATGGATAAATTTGGCCGGTTTGCTGCTGAAATCTGGGGCGTTTCCACCCTGGATAAAACCAAAGAGGCTGTTGCCGAGGAAGGTATTGATGCCCTGGAGAAATTCCTGAATGAATGCGGCATCGTAACCCGCCTTAAAGAACTGGGTGCCACCAAAGAGATGCTTCCCAAAATCGCGGAATCCACGGTTATCCGTGGCAGCGGTTATAAGAAACTGACACGTGATGAAATTTTACGCATTCTGGAAGCATGCTTTTAAAGGGGAAATAGCATGGATAATATCACTTTAAACAATGGGATAGAAATGCCGATTCTTGGTTATGGGGTATATCAGGTTAAACCCGAAGAATGTGAGCGCTGCGTATCAGATGCCCTAGCGGTCGGGTATCGTTCCATTGATACGGCCCAGGCTTACCAAAACGAGGAGGGTGTCGGCAATGCCGTCGAAAAAAGCGGTGTGCCCCGTTCAGAATTATTTCTTACCACCAAGATCTGGATTTCAAATGGTGGCTACGAAAAAGCCAATGCCTCTATTGAAGAATCTTTGAAAAAGCTGAAGACGGATTATATCGACCTGTTGCTGATCCACCAGCCGTTCAACGATTACTACGGCAGTTACCGCGCCATGGCTGACGCGTATAAGGCCGGTAAAACCCGGGCCATTGGGGTCAGCAACTTTTACCCGGACCGCCTCATTGATTTCTGCCAGTTTCAGGAGGTTATTCCGGCTGTCAACCAGGTGGAGACCCACCCTTTCCAGCAGCAGAAGGCTGCCCATGAAATTATGAAAAAATACAGCATACAGCACCAGTCCTGGGGACCTTTTGCCGAGGGGCGCAAGGGTATGTTTACCAATCCGGCCATCAAGGCCATTGGTGAAAAATACGGCAAGTCTGTGGCCCAGGTAATTTTGCGTTTTCTGATTCAAAGTGAGGTAGTTGTGATTCCCAAAACCACCCGTAAAGAACGCATGATAGAAAATTTCACTGTTTTTGATTTTACCCTGACCGCCGAAGATATGGAGCTCATTGAAGGGCTGGACGAGAATGAAAGTGCCTTCTTCTCCCATTATGCCCCGGAGGCAGTAGAATTCCTGACCAGCCTGGGAAAATCGTAATCGCCTGCCCGGCCACTACACCTTAAACTGGTTTACAGTGGTGGTCAAAGTGCCCGAGAGACCTTTTAGGTCATCGGCACTGGTTTTGATCCGGCTGCTGGCATCAGCCATTTCCTCTGTGGCAGCGGAAACCATGCCGATATTGGTGGATGACTGCTCTACGGCGGAGGCGACAGATGTGATGTTGCTGCTCATCTCCTCTGCGGCAGCGGCGACGGACCTGGATTTTTCGGACATGGTACCGGAACTCCGGGATACGATGTCTGAAATAGAGAGAAGACCGGATGATGAGTTTTCCAGATCTCTCATATCATTGGCAATACCTGAGATAATTTTCTGAAGTTTTTCCACAAAAAGGTTGAACCAGTTTGCCAGTTCTCCGATTTCGTCCTTTCGGTCCGATGGCAGACGCATGGTTAAGTCCCCTTCTCCCTGGGCAATATCCTTGAGCCCTGCCACAATTTTATTGATGGGTGCCACGATGGAATGGGCATTGTATGTAAAAAAAGATTTTTTTTCCAATATTTTTTAAAGTAGAAAAAGATAGGCCGTATTTGGACGGAACGGCACCTAATTACCGCGTTGCAGCGTTTAAGGTTTAATCTTTCAGACAGGCATAAAGGTCGGCGGCGGGGACAGCGCCCTGGCGCAGGATTCTGGGGGGCGTGCAGGTCACATCGACAATAGTTGATCCGGCACCGCCTTTGACCGGACCGGCGTCCAGGATCAGGTTGGCTTTTTCAATGATTTCAGGGTTCAGCATATCTGTTCGGGTGCACCCGGGCTGGCCGGAAAGGTTGGCGCTGGTACCGGTGACAGGAAAATTAACACGGTTGACCAACGCCCGGGCCACAGGGTGCCCGGGCAGGCGGATGCCAAGTTTATGGCGCCCGGCGGTAAGTTTGGGGCTCACACTGTCAGCCGCATCAAATACCAGGGTCAGGCCGCCGGGCCAGAATTGGTCCATGAGTATCCGGGCCTTGTCCGGTACCGTTGCAACAAGATCCTCAAGCTGGTCCGCGTTTTTTATCAGGACCAGAATAGGGTTGTTGCAGGGGCGCTGTTTGAGCAGGAACACCCTTTCAACGGCATCGGCGGACAGGGCATTGGCTGCCACCCCGTAAAGGCAGGCCGCCGGAAAAATCACCAGGCCGCCGGTTTTGAGAATTCCGGCGGCCTGGTTTATGATGTCAGGATCCGGGTGGTCTTTGTCCACCCGGATGATTTTGTTTTTACTCATTACGTTAAACAGGAAATAGTGGCGTCACAATGTCATCGACTTCAGTTAATGACATTGAGTGGTATCAGGCAAAAGATGCTGCCTTCTCTGCTACTTTGTCAGCCATCTCTTTTTTAAATGCAGCCAGTTTCTCCGCCACCACCGGATCAGACACCCCGATGATCTGGGCCGCTGTAATACCGGCATTCTGGGCTCCGGATTTTCCGATGGCCATGGTGGAAACCGGAATGCCCGGGGGCATCTGCACCGTTGCCAGAAGCGCATCCATGCCTTGAAGGGCGCTGGAATCAATGGGAACACCCAAAACGGGCAGGGTGGTGTGGGCGGCAATGACACCAGCCAGGTGGGCTGCATGTCCTGCCCCGCAGATGAGCACCTTGACCCCCTGTTCCCGGGCCTGGGTTGCCAGCTGCACGGCCTTTTCAGGGGTCCTGTGGGCAGAGGCCACAGTGACATAATAGGAGATGTCGAATTTTTTGAGCATGACCAGGGCGCTTTTCATCACCGAAAAATCAGAGTCAGATCCCATGATCACACCCACCTGGGGCGGGATAGCCATACGTTTCAATGCTTTGGCCCCAATATCCTTTCTTTTAAAACAGTCTTTAAAATTGATTTTGGCACAGGCTTCATAGGCCGTATTAATGGCCTCTTCAACCGTATCGCCCAGGGAGGTCACCCCAAGCACCCGGCCGCCGGATGCCACCACCTTGCCGTTGTCCATGGCCGTGCCGGCATGGAATACCACGGTATCTTTTATTTCATTGGCTTGATCCAGCCCTGTGATTTCATGGCCTTTTTCGTAAAATCCCGGGTATCCGCCGGCGGCAATGACCACACACATGGCAGCCCTTGGGTCAATCTTGATTTTATGGTTGTGCAGGGTACCGTTGCAGCAGGCCTCCATCAAAGGCACCAGGTCGTTTTTAAGCCTCATGAGAATGGGCTGGGTTTCAGGGTCACCAAGCCGGGTGTTGAACTCCAGCACCTTGATGCTGTCCTTGTCCACCATTAATCCGGCATAGAGCACCCCTTTAAAGGGCGTGCCTTCTTTGGCCATGCCTTTCACCGCCGGGATCATTACCTCTTCCATGGCTTTGGTTCGCAGCAGGTGATCCAGAACAGGTGCCGGAGAATATGCACCCATGCCGCCGGTATTGGGGCCTTTGTCATCATCAAATATCCGTTTGTGGTCCTGGGATTCGGGCAGGGCAAGCACGGTTTCGCCGTCCGTTAAAACAATAAAGGAGGCTTCCTCGCCTTTAAGACACTCCTCCACCACGACCACGGCACCGGCATCACCGAATTTGTTGCCTTCCAGCATGTCGTCAATGGCGGTGCCTGCCTCTTCAAGGCTTGTGCAGACAATTACGCCCTTGCCCGCGGCAAGCCCGTCCGCCTTGACCACGCAGGGTGCGCCCAGGGCTTTTGCATAAAGTTTGGCCTGTCGGGGATTGGTAAAGGCTTTACCCGCAGCACAGGGGATCCCGTACTTGAGCATATGATTTTTAGAAAATACCTTGGAGCCTTCAAGCTGTGCTGCGGCCCCGGATGGACCGAACACGGCCAGCCCCTTTTCCTGAAAAACATCTGCAATGCCCGCCACCAGAGGCCCTTCAGGACCCACAACCGTCAGATCAATCTGGTTTTGCCCGGCAAAAGCTGCCAGGGCATCAATATCGTCGGCGCTGATATCCACATTTTCAGCCAGGGTTGCGGTGCCGGCATTGCCAGGGGCGCAGTATATTTTATCTACAAGCGGGCTTTGGGCGATTTTCCAGATCAGGGTATGTTCCCGTCCGCCGCTGCCGACTACAAGGATTTTCATCGGGCTCTCCTTAAATTGTTTTTTTTATTTTCTTCTATGGCAAGTTCAATGAGTTTGTCCATCAGGACGCCAAATTCATAGCCCGCCTTGGCTGCGGACTGGGGGAACAGGCTTGTGGCTGTCATGCCGGGGATGGTGTTGGTTTCAAGGATATGCAGTTCTCCGTTCTTCAGCAGCATGTCTGTTCTGGAATAGCCTTTAAGAAACAGGGCACTGTGGGCTTGAACAGCTAATTGCTGTGCCCGCCGGGTGGTCTGTTCATCAATGCGGGCCGGGCAGATCTCATTGGTTTCTCCGGCCACGTATTTGGCTTGGTAATCGAAAAAATCATGGCCCTTACCCGGCACGATTTCAATGACAGGCAGGGCCTCAAGGTCCTGATTGCCTAAAACCGCGCAGGTCAGTTCCGTGCCCTTGATATATTGTTCCAAAATCAAAGTGTCATCGTTTTGAAAACCTTTTTCAATGGCTTGTACCAGGTCTTTTTCATCCGATACAATGCTCATCCCCATCGAAGATCCGGCACAGGCGGGTTTGACCACAATGGGAAGTCCAAGGGACTTTAACATGCCCGGATCAGGAACCGGCGCATGGGTGGAAATGGAAATATAGTCAGGTGTCGGGATACCTGCCTGGCGATAAAGTCTTTTGGCCATCAATTTGTTCATGGCAGCGGCTGATCCTAAAACACCTGCCCCCTGATAGGGAATGTTCAAAAGATCCAGAAGTCCCTGAACCGTACCGTCTTCCCCAAAGGGTCCATGGAGAATAATCAGGGCCGCATCAATATCCGGTGCATCTGTTACAAGTTTAGCCAGATCAAATTTGGGATCATACCGCTTGATGTGGTATTTTTCTTTATCAAGGGCCTCAAACACCTGATTCCCGCTGTTTAAGGATACCTCCCGCTCTGTGGACACACCGCCTGATAACAGGGCCAGCCTGATTTTTTTCATACCTCTCTCCTTTGGTATTGATTGGGCGATCAGCCCCGGACGATTAAACCTGGACGATCAGCCCTGGATGATGTTTTGACGCGCTTTTTCGAACTCTTCCTGGGTGATCAGATCTTTTTCATAAAGCCCGTTGAGTTCCAGCAGTTTACGTTCTGCCCTGTCACCTGGGCTTTCAATGAGCCTGGCATCGGAATAGGGAGAAAGGCTGGTGTGGCCCGGCAGCAGGAGGGGGGCTTTGGCTTTGATTTCAAAGGACGCAAGGCCGCCAAGCAGTCGTATCTCAACAGCCCTGTCATGAAATTCCGGGGCGCCTAACACTTCGCTCAGAGAGGAAGAGGTTTCTCTCATCCTGTGGTAAATGAACCAGACAATGGAGAGCACCAGGATGCCAATGCCGGCCATTATCCATGGAAGATAGTGATAAATCCCTTTGAACAGCACCACGGTAAGGCCGATGCCGGCCAGAAGAAATACGTGGAGCAGCAGGATAAAATAGGCAACAAAAATGTTTTTAAATAATCCGTCTTTGTCTTTTTTGCGTATACTCATTTTATTATTCTCAATAATGAAGTTCTGTACTGGTCCCGGGCCAGGGTGCTGCCGGGTCCGGTTGAACGGACCGCATCAAGCTTGGCCATCAGGTAATCTAGTTTTCTGTTGGATTGGTTGCTGCGTAAATCAGGCCTTACAAAAACCTGTATTAAGGGTATGAATTCTATTAAACCAGGCTGTGTTTTGCAAGCTATTTTCTTGACACCTAAAGGTCAATACTGTATCACCACTATGCTGGTTGTTAAGCTGAATATTAATATCGATACGATACCTATGAGCAAGCCAAAAAATATATCAAAAATCAGGAATATCGGGATCATGGCCCACATTGACGCGGGCAAGACCACGGTGACGGAGCGCATTCTATATTACACGGGAAGGTCCCATAAGTTAGGCGAAGTTCATGACGGCGAGGCCACCATGGACTGGATGCAGGATGAGCAGGACCGGGGTATTACCATTACCTCGGCGGTTACCTACTGCCAGTGGAAAGGGGCGACCATTCAAATCATCGACACCCCGGGCCATGTGGATTTCACCGTGGAGGTGGAACGGGCTTTGCGGGTCCTGGACGGGGCCATTGGTGTGTTTTGCGCCGTGGGCGGGGTGGAACCCCAGTCCGAAACGGTCTGGCGCCAGGCAGACCGGTACAAAGTTCCAAGAATGGCCTTTATCAATAAAATGGACCGCACCGGTGCTGATTTTTTTGCCGCCTGTGACTCCATCAAAGAAAAGCTGGCTGCCAATCCTGTGATGATCCAGGTGCCCATCGGGGCCGAGGAGCATTTCCAGGGCGTTATTGATCTGTTGACCATGGAGCAGATTGCCTGGAATGATGAGACCTTGGGTGCTGAATACACTGCCGGGCCTATTGCAGATGCGTTCCGGGAACTGGCCGAAGAATATCGGGACAAACTTCTGGAAGCCGTGTCCGAACTTGATGATGCCATCATGGAAAAATACCTGGGAGAGGAAGAGATCTCAGTGGATGAGCTCCGGGCCGCCATCCGGGCTGCCACCATCCGCCGGGCCATGGTGCCTGTGCTTTGCGGATCTGCCCTGAGGAACAAAGGGGTTCAGCCGCTTTTGGACGCCATTGACTATTACCTTCCAAGCCCCAAGGACGTTCCCCCGGTTAAAGGCGAGCATCCTGAAACCGGTGAAATCCTTGAATTCAAGCCGGAAAAAAACGCTCCCCTGGCTGCCCTGATTTTCAAGGTGTCCATGATTGAGGGCCGTAAACTCTCCTTTGTCCGGATCTATTCAGGAAAGATTGCTTCGGGTGAGGATGTGTTTAATCCCGGCCTGAACCGCAAGGAAAAACTGTCCAGAATTTTAAGAATGCATGCCAACAAGCGCGAACGCCTGGATGAAGCCTCGGCCGGTGATATCATCGGCATTGTGGGACTTAAAGATTCCGGCACCGGTGATACCCTTTGCAATTCAGACCACCCGGTATTTCTGGAAAAAATGGAATATGCACTGCCGGTGATCTCCATTGCCATTGAGCCTAAAACCCATGCAGATCAGGAAAAGCTTGATGATGTGCTGGCAAAATTCATGATTGAGGATCCCACCCTTAAAACGAGCAAGGATGAGGAGACAGGACAGACCATTTTGTCGGGCATGGGCGAACTTCATCTTGAAATCATTATTTCAAGGATGGTCAAGGAATTCAATACCAGTGTGAATGTGGGCAAACCCCAGGTGGTTTACCGGGAGATCATTACAGCGCCGGCAACCGGCCAGGCCGTGTTTGAACGGGATATCCAGGGTAAATCCCATTATGCCAACGTCACGGTGGAACTCAATCCTCTGGGCCGGGGCCAGGGTGTTGTTTTCAAATCCCTGGTGCCTGATGAAAAAATTGCGCCCCAGTATATTCCGGGCATTGAGACCGGAATCAGGGCGAGCCTGGAGGGCGGATTCCTCAAAGGGTATCCCATTGTGGATGTTGAGATTGTTCTGGCTGACGGGTTCAGCGAGGAAGGAAAGGCATCTGAATTGGGCTTTGGGGTTTGTGCGGCCATGGCAGTAAAAGAGGCCCTGAAAAAAGCCAAAATGACCATGCTTGAACCCATTATGGATGTGGAGGTGTTTGTGCCGGATGCCAATATGGGGGATGCCATTGCAGACCTTAATGCCCGGGGCGGCAGGGTGGAATCCATTACCCCGAAATCCGGCATCCAGGTCATCAAAGCAGTGGTCCCCTTGTCAAGGATGTTTGGTTATTCCACAGCCCTTCGTTCCGCCACCCAGGGCCGGGGCACCTTTACCATGCAGTTTAAGAGTTTTGATACGGTGTGATTCAATGTTGACCTCCCGTTCTGATGACCAATTCAATAGCTGCCGGCACAAGATGGATCTGCTTTTTTTCCGTGAAGATCATGAAGTAAATGAAGAAGCCCTGGTTCATCTTCATGGTAAAATAATTTTATGATTCAAATGGGTTGAAATCAGTTATTGGCGATAGAATAAAATCACTATGGATTGGTTGTCTATTGGTGTGCACCTATCAGGGCAATCGCATGTCGAAATCAAAACCCAGTAGTTGGGTTCATCTTTGCCATCCAGGCGGCAGTCAAGATAATCTCCAATATAATTGATTCTTGGCGTTTCAATGCGGGCACAATATTAACTACAGAGACTTTACTTAATACCGCTGAGCACCTTTTTGCCGAATACGGATATGACGGGGTAGGTATGAGGGCCCTGGCTGATGATGCGGGTGTTAATCTCGGCGCAGCAACCTATCATTATGGTTCGAAGAAAAAGCTATATATTGAAACGGTCATGAGACGTCTTCGACCGATTGCCGAGGAGCGGTTGAGATTACTTCGACAGGCAGAGGATGAGGCAAAGGGGGAGCCAGTACCAGTAGAGAAAATTGTCGAATGCATGTTACGACCGCCGTTCATGGCCGTGGTGGAACATCCGCATTTCCCGGTTCTTTTAGCTCGAAACCTGTTCATGCCGCCACCGTTCATGCAGGAAGTTATGGCCCAAGAGGGTGTCCTGCATCATGGTCCGTTCATAGGAGCGCTTGCCTTGACCCTGCCTAATTTGCCGCTGGACGTCCTGCAGATGCGCGAGGCGTTTGCACGCGGTGTATTGCTTATGTTTTCAAGTAAGTTGAGCATGATGCAGTTGCACAAAGAACCGGAGTTTTGCGAACCTGCTTTAAAAGAAATGGTGAGTTTCATCTCAGCAGGGTTTCGTGCTGGATCTGTGTTCTCGGGAAACGATCTTTCATTGATGACTTTCTCCGTCCCGTCTCTGGGCACCTAAGCTATTTTTTTAACTTATAATAATACATACGTATGATTTTTAATTTAATAATATGATAGCATCCCTAAAAGACCGCCCAAAAAAGGAGATAAGAAATGAGAACAGAAAAAATGAAAGTTTTTATTCATGGGGTCTATGAGTGAAGAGGCCTTGAGAAAAAATGAACTCACAGGATATCACCGTATAGTGGAAGGCGTTTTGTTAATTCTTTTGTTTCTTGGATGCGCACGCACGTCTGCATCTGTATCCTCGATTGGTTCAAAAAGGCGCCGTGCCCCAGGTGCGGAATTGGCAGCCATTCCAAAAATCGACATCGTTTTTATCAGCCATAATCACTATGACCATATGGACATAGATAGTCTCAGAGAGATCGAAAAACGGGATCACCCGATATTCATCCTGCCTATTGGGAATAAACAACACCTTGCCGGAATTGGTGCAGCAAGGATTGTAGAACTCAATTGGTGGGATTCCTTCAAAGCTGGAAAAGCGAAAATCAGCTTGGTTCCCATGCAGCACTCCTCATCACGGACTCTTATGGATAGAAATGAAAGTTTTTGGGGTGGATTTGTACTTAACGCTCCTGGTGTCAAAGTACTCTTTGCCGGAGATACGGGATACAATTCCCATTTCAATCGAATTCGAGAAAAATTTGGCCCCATGGACATAAGTATCCTGCCCATCGGAGCCTACGAACCGCGCTGGTTTATGAAGCCGCTGCATATACAACCATGGGCTGACCCCAGTCTCAGTCACACAATGAAAGTTGAAAATCTGTGCAGTTTACACAAAGCTTCATATAAAAAAAAGACCCTATAAACCGACGGAAACAACCCAATGAAATGTAGATTAGCCACTCCGTTTACAATACTCGCCGCTTGGATTGCGATCATTGCTAACCCTTTGAGGGCCGCAGCTCATACGAAGTTCAGTCTGCGCCTGAACTTCTGAAAAGTTATGATCGAAATCTCTCTTAAAATGCTCTTTGGCGAACGTGCAAAATACGCCATTCTGGTGAGCGGAATCTGCTTTGCAACCATCCTGATAACGCAAGGAATGGCAATGTTTTTCGGAATTCTCAGTTATTCCTACGCCACGGCCACGAATATCCGTGCTCCGATTTGGGTGGTCGATCCGCTTGTGCAGCAAGTCGGCGAGAATCAGCCGTTGCGGGACACGGACGTTGACCGTGTACGTTCGGTTGAAGGCGTCGAATGGGCTGCGCCGCTCTATGTAGGAAACGCACAGGTCAAGCTCCTTGGTGCCGGTGCGACCCAATCGGTGACGCTGGTCGGTCTGGATGCCGACACGCTGGCTGGAGGGCCGTCTAAACTTGTCGAGGGGAACATCATTGACCTGCGTCGTGCACAAGGCGTTATTGTGGATGCTCAATTTGTTGAACTGATGAAAGAGCAGCGCGGTGAGCAGCTCAGGCTTGGCGATGTTTTTGAAATGAATGACCACGAAGCCGTTATCGTGGGAATAGCAAAGGTGACTCAGGGAATGAACGGTGCCGTCTATGTATTCACGACCTGGGACAGAGCCAAAGAATATGCATCCGGCCAGCGTAAAATGCTGACTCATATTCTGGCGGCTCCGGCACCCGGCAAGCTGGCTGCCGAGATCACCTGCACCATCTCCAAAGAGACCGGTTTGAAGGCGGTGACCGAAGCTGAATTTAAGGAAATGAGTATGCGCTGGATGCTGTATCAGACTCCGATTCCGTTTGTCGTAGGATTGTGGGTGGGCATCGGTTTCATTATCGGTCTGGGAATATCCGGGCAGACATTCTACACTTTTGTGCTGGAAAACACCCGGCATCTGGGTACGTTGAAAGCGATGGGTGTCAGTAACCGTATACTGGCAACCATGATTGTGGTACAGGCGGGAATCGTCGGTTTTGCTGGATTCGGATTGGGTGTGGGCGTGATAAGTGTATTTTTTTCCTTTATGCCGGAGGGCCGCGCACCGTTGGTATTACATTGGTCCATACCGGTAATCGTATTCGTTGCAATTACACTGATATGCATGGCCACAGCATTGCTGTGCGTTTGGCGTGTAACGCGCATAGAGCCAGCTATTGTATTTCGAGCGTGAGGGGGATTGATGGAAAACTTAAAGCCAACCAATGGCGCAGAAGCAGCCGTTCGCCTGTCCGGAGTAGACAAGTCTTTTCAAATCGGCGATCAGATCACGCCCATTCTCAAACAAGTTGATTTCACTGCACTGGTTGGAGAGATGATCTTCGTGGTTGGCCCGTCCGGCTGCGGCAAAACCACATTGCTTTCCGTGCTTTGCGGGACCTTGAATGTTGAGGCAGGCGAGGTGTATGTCCTCGGTCACCCATTGCACAAATTATCCGCCTCAGCTGTCACGCGTTTTCGTTCTCGCAATGTCGGATTTATCTTCCAGCAGTTCAACCTGTTTCCGACATTGACTGTTGCCGAGAATGTTGCGATTCCATTGAGAATCCAAGGCATTCCAGGGCCAAAGGCAAGTGTCCGTGCCAAAGAAATGCTTGCTCGGGTCGGTATCTCTGAAAAAGCAAATGAACGGCCAGCTCGTCCATGTAACATCTTCTCGTTACACCGCAGCTTCTGGAACGAGGTGATTTATGTTAACGGTCCTGCGCAAATTTTCTATCTGGGTCGCGCTTTTCGGTATTGCAGCCGTCATTTTCATGGTCCGTCAAACCACGATCGTAGCGCCTGTACCACCGCCGCCTGTCCCGGTTGTACAAAAACTCACAAACCGTGTCATTGCTGCCGCAGGCCTGGTCGAAGCTTTGTGCCGGAATACAAGTGTTGCTGTGCCTGTGTCTGCCCTGATCAAAGAAATTTTTGTAAAAGAATGGGATACAGTTGAAACAGGTTCGCCCCTTCTGCGGCTTGATGACCGAGATCTTAAGGCTCAGCTCCAAACTGAACGGGCAAATCTTCGTGTGCGCGAAGCCGAGCTGCTTAAAGCCCGACACCTGCACGAGCGTACTGAGATTTTGCTGCCCATGCGCGGTGTTTCAAAGGAGGTCGCCGAAACCCGACAGGATGAGTTTGAGATCGCCAAAGCCCGCGTTGAGGCGGCCCGCGCCTCGGTAGAACAGACACAGGCTTTGATTAAGCGACTCACCATTCGTGCCCCCATCGGCGGAACGGTTCTGCAGGTGAATACCCGGTCAGGAGAGTATGCGGTATCCGGCTCAGCCCCCGCGCCCTTATTGCTTGGTTCGATCAATGAACTTCAGGTGCGCGCCGATGTGGACGAACAAGTTGCGCCTCGGGTAAAACCGGGAAGTAAGGCTGTCGGCTACCTCAAGGGAGATACCCAGAATCCCGTCAGAATGGAATTTGTCCGCATCGAGCCTTATATCACGCCGAAACGCAATTTAACCGGTTCGAGTACCGAACGGGTGGACACTCGGGTTCTACAGGTGATCTACAAATTTCCTAACGATCTTAAGCGCAACATTTACGTCGGTCAGCAAATGAATTTATTCATTGAGGAATGAGGCACCCGGTATGAAAAGAACCCTGATCACGATTTGCGGGTATTATTGATAATCAATGTACATACCCAGCGCATTCCCAGGGGCTGGTGGATGGTTTTTAGAAAGATAAGCTGAACGATCTTGAACAACGGACGTTGGCCGCGAACAAGGACCTTAGGAAGGCCAGTGCCCATGCCGATGAGAACAGGGCAGACTATTATTAATATTCAACTGAAATTGGCATTAAACTGCAACCAAGTTACATGCGATTGTCTTGGTGCGCCCCTTTTTTGCCCTTGCCTTTGAGATTTTCCAGTTCGTTTTGGGCCTTTTCCCGCATCTTTTCATCGTCCAGGGTGTCAAGAGCCCGTTCAAGCTGCCGGGCCGCATTTTGTTCGTCATGTATCCGGGCGTAATACACCCCGAGATAATAGTTTGACAGGGCCTGATTTGACTGCCGGGACATGATTTCAGCCATGTGGTAGTTGGCTTTTTCAAATCCGGGTTTGCCGTTTCCAAGTACATGCTCAAGCCCCTTTTGAGCTGCGGACAGGTTGCCGTTTTCAATCTGGGCAACGGACCGATTGAAAACGGCCCAGTCCCCCAGCAGGGGATCATCTGCCATACTGTCCAGAATCGTTACGGCCCGGGTATATTCCGTGTTGCGGATGTAAAGCCGGCCCAGCTCCAAAAGGATCATGGGTTCAAATGGATCTTTGGCCAGGGCTTTGTTCAGCTGTTCAATCCCTTCATTCATTCGTGTGGTCCTGCCGTACAAAAGACCTAGGCCATAGTGAAGCGCCACATTGTCCGGGTTGTTTTGGAGTGAAATTTCAATTTTAGGAATGTAGGTGTCAGGGTCGCTGTAAAGCCCGATCACCCGGTATTTGACCATGTTGTAGTCGAAATTTTCCGGTGGTGCAGGTTTGTTCGCCGCGGGTTTGTAATCTGCCAGAATTCCGGATAAATGGGATACCCTGGCTGTTGTGCCCGGATGGGTTTTAAAGTAATCAGGTATATTTTCAATCCCCTGGTAATCGGTCTGCCTGATTTTCAGCAGGCTGTCCAGTATCCCTCTTGGCGAATATCCTGTTTTCTCAAGAAAAAGAACCGCTTTCTGGTCTGCCTCGGATTCATTTTCCCGAGTATAGGTCAGCATGGCCGACTGCCCGGCAGCCATGGAGCCAATGGTCATGGCCTGTCCAGCTTCTGAACTCCCTGCTGCTGCTCCCACCT
>NZ_JBFXHE010000068.1:0-14787 GCF_050177295.1 Desulfobacter sp. | reverse complement strand
ACATCATGGCCATACTGATCATTGATCTTTTTAAGATAGTCAATATCAATCATCAGGACATATAGTTCACTGCCTGACGCATTGAACAGGGGCTCTCCAAGTTCAAAAAATCTCTTTCGGGTCAACATACGGGTTAGAACATCCCGGGTGGCCATCATATCAAGTTGATTCATATATTCTTTCGCAAGGCGCCTGATGACAGCACTTTTTTTTCGGAAAAAGCATCCATGGTCTTTTCCGGCATTACTCTTTTTTATTTTCCCAGAAGTTACGGTTTTCCTGCAAAATGTTACTTATATCGTCATCAACTACATTCTCGTCGTTTTCCTTGTCTTCCAGATTAATATCTGTAAATGCATCAATGTTTAAATCTTCTATATTATCCTCATCATCCTCTTCATCCTCTTCGGATAAATCAATCAGTTCATCAGCGTCATCTGAGTCAAGGATGTTGGCGTTCTCCTGATCAAATCCAGGTTCATCTTCAAGGTCTTCAATTTCCAGTTTGGGGTCAGCCCCCTGCATCTCATCAGACAGCTCTTCGGGTTCGGTATCCTCTGCCTTTACTTGGCCGGGCTCATCATCCGGGGCATCATCATAATCCGGAAAGTGAATAGACAGATTGTCATCCAGATCTGATACCGGGGCAGCATTTTCATCATTTTCATCCTGAGTGTCTTGTTTAGACGCCGTACTTTCACTATCTTCAATCAGGTTTCCGTTCCGGTCAAAAAGCAGGCTGCCGTTAATATTGATTTTATAATCAAGCCTGAACGCCACATGATTGTTATGTACCACAATCTGGCCGCCTTTGGGGGACAGCGCCTTTGCGGTCAGACGCTCCTTGAGCAGATCCCTGACTGCATCAAGATCCAGATCTTTTTGGACAGATGCAATGAGGTCTTTTTCTCCGTTCAGTATGACTTGGGGATCTGTAATTCTCATACATAACTCCTTAATTTATATTAAATGCGATGTTGGCAAAACTGGGGTCAATAAAGTTTTCAAGGTCAATAATTTTGCCGATCTCCATGACATCGTGCATGTATCTTTGAATTTTATCTAAATCTGATGCTTCCGGATAGAGTCCGTCCCAACGGATGGCCATGGGCTGGGAAAATACATTTTGAAGCACCTGGGGATTCAGCCCCATTTTACCTTCTGGGTCCAGGAATTTCACGGCAATGTCCGCAGCCCGGGCCTTGTCGTTTTCAATAAACTCGCCGGTATCCACCAGCAGAGAGACAAACTCCTGAACAGCTTCAGGGTGTTTCTGGATAAAGTCCTTTTGCATGGCCACAATGCAGCAGGGATGATTCTCCCAGCGTGTGGCTGAATAAAATTCCAGGTTGCCGATTCCCGCCTTGATGGCTTTGGTGGCAACCGGTTCGGCAACCATAAATCCACCCACATCTTCGTTTTCTTTCATAATGCCGGGCATCTTAATGGGTGGAACCACCTCAAATCGCACATTAATCGCTTTTTTCCCCGGAACACCGGGTTTGAGCCCCAGTTCCTTCAAAAATTGATGTGCAAGCATGTGGTGAACCGACATTTTGTGAGGAATATCCACAACCTTGTATTTGTAAAAGCTTTGCAAAGAGTCAAACCTGTAATCATAATGCCGGGAGCGCACAAATGTGGAACCGTTCTTGTGGGCAAACAGGACCAGCTGAATAGGGGAGTCATAGGCAAACAGGTCCATGGCAATGGGTGCCAGAACAAAGGCGCAGTCAATTCCCCCGCTTTCAAGGCCTTCCTGTATCGGGTTCCATCCACCCATCAGGCTGGTGGACAGATCAAAGTGCTGGGGGGTCACATCCCCTTGGTTAATGCGGTGTTTCAGGGCGCCCAGGGCAAGGTGGTCGGTGATCTGAATGTGGGCGACATTGAGTTCAACGCGCCCTCCAATAATGCTTCGCTTTTTTGTTATCCGCTGTTTTTTCATCCCTCCGGAGAAAGCCGTTTCAATCGCCTTTGTTATTTCCTCTTCATTAAACGGCTTTGGGCAATGGGCATTCCCACCGGCTTCCAGGATGGCTTTCTGCTGGCCCATGTCGGCCTGGGCCGTGGCCATGATAAAAGGCAGATCCTTAAATGCTTCAGAGGCTCTTAATTCTTTGAGAAATCCAAGGCCATCGAGCGTGGGCATGTTCCAGTCGGAGATGACAAGATCAGGTTTTTCAACTTTTACTTTTTCAAGGCCGTCTACACCGTTCACCGCCATAACAAGATTTGAAAATCCGGCTTTAGCCAGGATTTGTTTGAACATTATCCGCATAGTGCCTGAATCATCTGCCACAACAATTTTGATATTCGGGTCTACCGCCATAAAATACTCCTTATGTCCTGAAAAGGTATAGTATATAAAAAATTAAAAATTTTATCTCTTAAACATCGTCGGTCCATGACCAGCTGAACCTGTGCTGCAATTTCTGGAAAACTTTGTCGAGTATAAATCCCAGCATGCCGATGGCAATGATTACGGCCATAAGTTTGTCATATTCCATGGTATCCCTGGCATCGTTAATCAGATAGCCGAGACCCGATGATACCCCTAAAAATTCTGCCGGGACCAAAACAATCCATGCAATCCCCAGCGCCAGTCTGATGCTGGTCATCATATGTGGGATGGAATATGGAATAACAATCGTTTGAATGAGTTGAACGTTATTGGCACCCTGGTTCAAAGCCATTTTTATCCACTGGGGGTTAATATCCATGACACCAATGGCTGTATTGAGTATTATAGGACAAATTGTCGCCATTACAATCAAAAAATGAACTGCGGATTCAAAGCTGGTAAATAAAAGCAATGCAATGGGCATCCATGACAGGGGGCTGATCATTCTTACGAATTGAATCGGCGAATAGGTCAGCTTGCGAAGACGAGTGAAAAAACCGATCAGTATGCCCAATGGGAGTCCGATGACTGCTGATATGGCTATGCCTACAACGATTCTACGCAGGCTTGCAAAAACCGACATCCAAAATCTGGAATTCTGAAAAGCGTCTGCCATGGCCGTTAGAGTCGGGCCGGGTAGAAAACCTTTAAAATGGGACAGTCCGGGCCTGGTGAAGATAAACTGTGTGATAACGGCCCAGGCACAGGCAAATAGGACAAGTCCGGCAAGTTCATATTTCCAGCCAGACCATATCCGGGTGAAAAATGATGATAAGCCGACCTGGACGGTGCTATCCTGGAAATTTTTTTCAATTGAGTTCAACGGTTTCTTCCCTGGAAAAGAGATCTTCTGTGTCGCCATGGCTGAACGTTTTCACTCCCCCCATGTCGTCAAGGGCTTTTCTGACAAAACGGTCGTCCACAAGCTGTGCAACGGCTGTGTTTACATCAAGGGTCGTCAGAAAATCCGTGTTGCCTTCAACCTTGGTTTTTTTCATCTGTTCCAGAATAAATCGGGTGGCTGTTGGAAAAGGAAAGGGCTGGAAACCGATTCTTTCTACATTCCACTGGGGGTGTATCAGTTCTTTTTCGGGGATGGCACCAAAAACCCTGTGAAGAATTGATTCCTTTACCGGCAAAAATCCTTCGCCGTCCCTGCTGAGCAGGTGAGCCGTTTCCTTTGGGTTTTGCAGGCACCACGCCTGGGCTCTTACAATGGCGTTTACCGCCTTTTGAATTACTATGGGGCTTTCTTGAATCAGATGCTCATTGGCGACGACAACACAACAGGGATGATTTTTCCAGATATCTCCGGAATATCGCATAATTTTTGCCGAAAATTTTTCCTGGGCCAGGGCGTTGAAGGGGTCCGCCACGATAAATGCGTCTATCTTATTTCCCAAAAGCGCCTGGGGCATATCCGGGGGCGGCAGAATAAAGAGGTTCACCTCGTGGGGGGCAAGCTTTGAGCCCGGCGGTCGGATGACAGGCTCAAGCCCCTGGACCTGAAGTCCTAACTGCATGACCAGATTGTGCATGGAGTACCATGAGGGCACGGCCACCTGCTTGCCGGCCAGATCCGCAAACCGGTTGATGCCGGCGTCTGCTTTAACAGTGACCGCACTGCCATTGGTGTGATTCCAGGCCAAAACCTTGACGGGTACGTTCTGCTTGAATCGCATCCATACGGGGATGGGAAAAAGCATGTGGGCCAGATCAAACTTACCCGTTAAAAAGGATTCGGAAAGTACTTTCCATGACCGCACCATGACCGGCGGTTCCACATGAAGTCCTTCGTGGGAAAAATAACCCAGAGTGTATGCAACGAGTAAAGGGGTGGCATCTGTAATGGGCAGATAACCTATTTTTAACGGTCTTTTTTTTGCCGCTGCCGAGCAAGGAAATACCATGGGGGCACAGGCGGCTATGCCTGCTGTCCCTATTGCTGTTTTTAAAAAACTTCGCCGTGAAATACTGTTGGGGCATACCGGCTTTACATGGTTAAATTTCATTTGTCAGGCTCCGTTTAACTAAATATGCGATTTTAAATCGTTCGAGAATATTGGTTCTCAACGCTTTGATCACAGGATCATGCTGTTTTCTGGGGTAGGGTACATTGATATCGAAAATATCGGAAATGCCGGCAGGGGAACCAGCCAGAACAATAATTTTATTGCCAAGGCGTATGGCTTCATCAATATCATGGGTGACAAAGACCGCGGTAAAGCTTTCGGACATCCACAGGTTTACCAGTTCTTCCTGGATATGGGCCTGGGTAAAGGTGTCTAACGAGGCAAAGGGCTCGTCAAGCAGCAGGACCTGGGGACGTCCCACCAGCGCCCTGGCCAGGCAGACCCGCTGGGCCATACCTAAAGAGAGCTGGCTGGGTTTTGCGTCAGATGCACCTGTCAGCCCCATGATTTCCAGAAACTGGCTTACCCGGTATTCCAGATCCTGGGTATCTTTCCTGATTTTACAACCATAGGCCACATTCTCCTTAACGCTGAGCCATGGGATCAGCGCCGGTTGCTGGAACAGCATGGAGCGCGAGGGATGGACACCGACAATAGGGTTGCCGTTCACCCGAATTTGACCGCAGGTCGGATTTTCAAGCCCAGCCAGCATGTTCAGCAGGGTAGTCTTTCCACAACCCGATTCACCCAGAATAATCACAAAATCCCCAGGATTTATGGAAAAGGAAATATCCTTGAGAATCTGATGTTTTTTTTTCCCCGGCCCGTCGTAGGATTTACAGATTTTTTCAATATCTATTTTCAAGTACTATAATTCCGATAGAACAGTATCAATAAATTCGGGCCTGACAAATCCATTGAGGTCGGCTTCGATCGGCATGACCTTCATGGTTGTGCGCATATAATCAAGCACGATGTTCAACATTTCCATATCCGGAGCCAGAAGTTTTGGGCAATAGGTAATCCCGGATGTGTTAAATGCCCTTCGTATCTGCTCGCCAGAAAGGCCTAAAAAAGAGGCGGAGATGCCTTCAATGGTGTTTTCGGCGGTGTCCGGGGATGATGACATATACCGGTCAAGTTCCCGGGCGCTATAAAGGAGACAACTGACCATCAGGGCCAAATCCTCCTCTTTGGTCACAAGCAGATCCTGGTGTACCACGAATACACTACCCGGATGATCCTTCCACAGATCCCGGGAAAGGAGCAGATGTTTGAATCCTTTTTTTTCAACCTCCGCGTCACCAAAGGGGGCAGGGCAGATAAAAGCTGCAATATCGCCGTCAAGATCCGAACTGGCCATTTCCGGCATCAAGGCAAACGGTACCGATTCAATTTCGACGCTTTCTCCTAATTTTCCTGAACCGGCGATTTTTAAATCTCCTGCACTCAGTAGTCTGTGAACAAGCATATGTTGAATACTGAGCCTGTGCGGAATCAAAACACTTTTACCTTTAAGATCCGCCAATTTTTGAATTTGTTTGGCCATAATGACTCTGCTGCCTGCCCTGTGAGTGAACATGAGCATGGATATTGCCGAACCCTTGTTAAACAGATACATGGCCTGGGCAATATCCATGAACGCGGCATTAATATCCCCGGATGCAAACCCCCTCTCCACCTGTTGCCAGGAACGCATGGTAAAAGGTATAATATCCGAATCGGCACCAGACCCTTTACGCTGGATGTAACGGGGTAAAGCAATCCCTAATATCAGATGATCAATACTAATAAAATGTCCGATTCGGATAGTCAGGGGCAGCCTCAAATCTTTTAGACTTATTGATTTTGGATTTTATTGAAAAAAACTTTAACACAGCCCGGAATGCGTTGGCAAGTTTGTAGACGCAATTTATTTCTGCGGTACTTAAAGTCGCCCGCTGCGAATAATGGCCACCAATAGCCAGATACCAAGGAGAGCAGCAGCAATGAATCCGGCAATGCCGATGATGGAGACGCCGAGAATCATCGGCGGGATCCGGGAGTTGAGTACAATGGCCGAGCCCAGGATCAGGGCGGCAATGATAATGGCAAAAGAGATCCGATTGGATGTCTGGTCCTGGGTCATCATCAGCCGCTCCAGACCATCAATGCTTACCGTGATCTTTATTTTTCCCTTTTTGATCTGGGTCATGATGCTGCTTGTATCCCCGGGCAGGGTCTGAAGCAGGGAAAAGAGATCCCTGGCGATGCCTAAAAACTCCCGGGAGAGCCGGGGTAATGAATATTTTCTTAGGGTTGCGGACCTGATATAGGGCCGGGCATGGTTAAGGAGATCAAATTGAGGGTCTAGTGTGCGTGCCACCCCCTCAATACTGATAAATGCCTTCATCATTAAAAACAGGTCCGGAGGGATTCTCAACCCGTGCCGGGTGCAAAGCTCAAGAAACTGGTGAATCATGCGGCTGGGATTGATTTCTTCAAGCTTTCTGGACAAATATACCGCGCAAAATTGTGCGATATCCTTTTCCAGGGCCGCCATATTGACCGATGGGTCGGGCTCGGTCAGACGGCAAAGCAGACGGGCTGTATTCCTGGTATTTTTTGAGGCAAGCGCCTGGAGCAGATCAATGAATAACTCCCGGGTAGTTGAATCCACAAATCCCGTCATGCCAAAATCAATCATGCAGATGCGCTGGTCTTCCAGAATAAAAATATTGCCCGGATGGGGATCGGCATGGAAGAAACCAAACTCAAATATCTGACGCATGACAAAATCGGCGCCAATGCGGGTGATTTTTTTTCTGTCAAGAGCTGCCCGGTCAATGGCTTCAACGTCATCGGCCTTGATCCCCAGGATATATTCCATACACAGCACCCGTTGTGTGGAATGGGACCAGTAGACTTCGGGAATGCGGATATCCGGTTCTCTGGCGAACTGGTCAGCCATCTGTTCCATATTGGCCGCCTCCACCATGTAATCGAGCTCTTTTTCCAGGGATTGGGCAAATTCTTCAACAATTTTCACGGGTCGGAATATGGCCATATCTTCCAGGTTTTTTTCCATGACCTGGGCCAGATAGTGGATGATTTCCAGATCAACCTCGATTGTTTTACGGATGCCGGGGCGCTGAACTTTTACCGCCACCTGCTCCTTTGACGACAGTTCCGCCCGGTGAACCTGTCCGATGGAGGCCGAAGCAAAAGGAGCCTCCTCAAAGGAATAGAATACCTCACTGATGGGTCTGCCAAACTCTGAAAGAATAATTTGTCCGACCTGTTCAAACGAAAATGACGGCACCTTGTCCTGGAGTTTGGCAAGCTCCCGGGTCAAGTCCAGGGGGATCAGATCCGGCCGTGAGGATAATACCTGGCCCATTTTAATGAAGGTGGGCCCAAGCTCCTCCAAAACCATCCTGATCCGTTGATTCCTGGACAATTTCTCATGGGGTTTTGAGAACGGAATTTTATCAAGATAATGATCAATCCCCATGGCATCAATAATATTTTCAAATCCGTACTTGAAAATAATGCCGATAATCTGTTGGTAACGAACCAGATGCCGGTATCGTTTCGTGACCCTGGAAATGGTCTTAAAACTGAGCATGGTCAGGGCAAGATGCCTCGATTTCAGGCCTCTTTTTCAATTTTTTTAGACAGCTCGTCAATCCGGGCATTGAGTTCATCAATATCCCCACGGGTGGGCAGATCCAGGCGTTTAAGTACCGACTCCACAACTGCTTCAACTTTTTTATCAAGGCTGGATTTTGCGTCGTCATACCGTTTTTTACACTCTTCCAGAAAGTCCTTTGCCTCTTTCTGGTTCATTTCAGACTGTTCTGCGAACTCCTTGGCAAAGGTTTCAATTTCTTTTTTGGAGCGCAGCGCCATACCCACCCCGGTGAGCAGACTGTTTTTTAAGGTTTCAAGCATGTTCTTTTCCTCCCTTTTATTTTTACTATTTTGAGCCAAAGGAGACGTCCAATATATCCTCCACACAGCTATCCCCTTCAAGAATGGCATCCATCTTACCATAAGATCCGGGCAAAAGGGTATTGATAAAAAATCTGGCAGAGGCCATCACGCCGGCATAAAATGCGGCCTCTTTGTTTTTCCCAGCCTTGGCAGCCACAGCTTCAGGATCAAGAGAGCCTACTTTTTCAGCCAATTTAGGTGCGGCAACACAGGCTCGCCACAGATGCATCCAGGCAAAGGCGATATCCCCTGTAATCTCCAGGAAGGGGTGAGCAAAGGCATAAGCGTTAAGCACCTTTTCAGATCTTGCCCTTGCACCGATCTCATAGGCAACAACATCATACCGGTCCAGAGCAAGTTCGACCTTTTCGAAAAGCACTTCAAGCCCTTCGATTTTTTGGGCTTCAATTATGGTTTTTCTGATCTGATCCAGGAAGTATATAAAACTTTGCCCATTGTTCGTGGAGAGCTTGCGGCCCAGAAGATCCATGGCCTGGATGCCGTTGGTGCCTTCGTAAATCATGAAGATTCTGGAATCGCGCATGAGCTGCTCTGCCGGAAATTCCTTGCAGTATCCATATCCGCCGTAAATCTGGACACCGTGGGAGCAGACCTCAAGGGCCTTATCCGTGATATAGCCTTTGACAATGGGGGTGAGCACCTCAATTAAAGCGGCGGTATTGGCCTTTAACGCCTCATCATCCGTGGTATGAACAATGTCCTCGCATTTGGCATAGTAATAGTGCAGGGAGCGCATGCCTTCGGTGTATACTTTCATGTTTAACAGCTGGCGTTTAACATCCGGGTGGTTGATGATGGTTACGTTTTTGGCTGTGGCATCCTTGCCCGCTGTAAGATGTCGGCCCTGTACCCGGGTTCTGGCATAATCAAGGGCGTTCATATAAGCGGCGGACGCCACGGCAAAACCCTGGACACCCACAAATGCCCGGGATTCGTTCATCATTTGAAACATTGCGGGCATGCCCTTGTTTTCTTCGCCGAGAAGGGTGCCGATGCAAGGTCCTTTGTCTCCCAAAGCCAGGGTGCAGGTAGCATTACCGTGAATGCCCATCTTTTCTTCAAGACCGGTGCATACCACATTGTTGAATTCACCCAGGGAGCCGTCTTCATTAACCAGGTATTTGGGCACCAGGAACAGGGATATTCCCCGGGTGCCCGCAGGTGCCCCCTCAATACGGGCAAGGACCGGATGGATAATATTATCGCAAAGATCATGTTCACCCGCAGAGATGAAAATTTTTGTACCCTGGATGGTGTAGGTGCCGTCATCGTTCAAGGTGGCTGAGGTGGTCAACGCGCCCACGTCGGAACCGGCCTCGGGTTCGGTCAGGAGCATGGTGCCGCCCCACTGGCCTGCAAACATTTTTTTCATGTACAGTTTTTTCTGGGTTTCATTACCAAAAGCTTCCACCAGTTTGGCTGCGCCGTGGGTCATGCCGTAATAGAGCATAAAGGCGGAGTTGGCGCCTACCATATATTCCAGGGCTGCGCACCCCACGGTTCTGGGCATGCCCTGGCCGCCCACCTCCGGATCATCACACATGGCCAGCCATTCACCTTCGCAGAAGAGCTTCCAGGCCCGTTTGAAAGAGTCGGGCGTGGTCACTTTACCGTTTTCAAGGGTGCAGCCGATCTCATCTCCGTCTTTAAATGTGGGCAGAATCTCCTTAATGGCAAGCTTCCTTGCTTCCGAGACAATCAGGTCAACGGTCTTTTTATTGAATTGCTCAAATAACTCATGGTCAACCGTTCCGATTTGTTCATGCAATACAAAGTCGACATCTCGCCTGTCTGCAATTGGCTGTGCCATATTATCACTCCCTTCTTAAAACTGTTCATGGTTGATATAGGCATGTGTTGCACGCAACAACATGCCGACTAACGAAAAGCATGGTATATGTAGTATAAAAAATTTAATATTTCCAAATTTTTTTGAAAATTGTTTAGCTGAATTTCTAAAAATTTTTTTTATTCCCGCCTTTATCTTCCTGCCGAGAAGACTCCTTCCAAATCTTTGATTTGGTGGGAGATGAATCGGCGTTTTGAGTCTGGATATTTGCCATAAGGAACAGGATACCACATATAGTAGTTTCGTGTACCATTTAGTCACAATATATAGATGTTTTAGACGGAGAAAGTGCTTATGGCAAATATCCAGTTTTTGAGTATTGTTAGTTGACATACTTTTCAAGTTGGCCTATAGCCATTGAATGGTTTTCAAGACTCGTAAATCTTTCAAATACCGCATCTATCCAACCAAGGCACAGGTGTCTAATCTTGAAAATCAATTTTCCATGTGCAGGTATTTGTATAATTGGGCGCTTGATGAACGGGAAAAAATGTATGAAGAAAATAATGAATCTGTTACGTATCATTCTCAAGCTGCTACACTTCCTGTTCTCAAAAAAGAACGCCCATGGTTCAAAGGCGTATACTCTCAAGTGCTTCAGGACGTTCTCAAACGTTTGGACAAGGCATATCAGAACTTTTTCAGGCGTATAAAAAATGGCGAGACACCAGGTTTTCCAACGTTCAAGAAGCATGGTGAATGGAATAGTATCACTTATCCTCAGTATCATGCTTTTCCTGAAAGCCGGATCAAAATTCCAAAAGTCGGAATTGTAAAAACAGTGCATCATAGACAGATACCCAAAGAAGCTGAAATCAAAACCCTGACCATAATCAGGGAAGGCTGCAAATGGTTTGCCTGTTTCTCGGTCGAGTTGCCGCTTGACATCGAGCCTGAACAGGATTTGCAAAATTCCATTGGTATTGATCTTGGGTTGAACGATTTTTTGTATGCGTCTGACGGTTCCCATGTGTCAACCCCTAAGTTCCTGAGAAAATCCCTGGATAAGCTTGCCCGTTTGCAAAGACGATTTGCCAGGGCCAAGAAACGATCTGCCAGGTGGTACAAGTTGCTTAAGGCAATTCAGAAATGCCATTACAAAATCCGTTGCCAGCGACATGATTTTTTGCACAAAACTGCGAATGCCTTGCTCAAGCTCGGCAATGTAATTTGCCATGAGGATTTGAACATCCGGGGTATGTCCCGCAGACCAAAGCCTGTTCAGGATGAAGATGGTAAATACCTGCCTAACAGAGCGTCTGTCAAGGCAGGTCTGAACAAGTCCATCAATGATGCCGGATGGTATCAATTTTTGCTGTATCTGAAATACAAGGCTGTTGAGCAAGGCAAACAGATCATAGGCGTACCGCCACAGTACACTTCCCAAAAGTGTTCGGCCTGTGGTGAAATTGTCAAGAAATCCTTGTCTGTTCGTACTCATCGTTGCTCCTGCGGTTTTGTTGCAAACCGCGATTATAATGCAGCCATAAACATCTTGCGTGTCGGGCTGGACACGTTAGCGACCCCGGTCGCTTAGAAGCCCCTTCTGAATTTTTGATTCAGGTGAGGAGCAGTCACTAATATAAGAAGGTTTAAATATGATTATTTTTTTGCTAAATAGAGTTAATTATCGGCCCGGTTTCATATGAGTCTAAGATGTTAGTTCCGTAAAATAACTGTCTAACTGATGGATACAAAAGACGCATGCGAATAAAATGTTGGGGATCTAGAGGATCAATCTGTGTATCAGGGCAACAATATACCAAGTACGGCGGCGATACCACCTGTTTTGAGATCCAGGCGAATTCGGGTGAGGTTGTGATCATTGACGCCGGTACCGGCATCCGCAGGCTTGGAAAATCCATGGTTCAAAAAAAAATTAAGAGATGTTATCTGCTTTTGACCCATACCCACTGGGATCACATCATTGGTCTGCCCTTTTTTCATCCCCTGCTTGATGCGGATACCACAGTCCACATCCAGGACCGGACCTTTGCCGGACTGACAACGAAACAGGTCATTGACCGGGTCATGTGTATGCCTTTTTTTCCCGTCGGGTTAAAGGACTACAACGCAGATATCCGGTTTGATTCATCTCTGAACAACCGTTTTTCCATCGGCAGCCTGGATATTGAAACAATCCTCACCTCCCATTCCCAGGACAGCATTGGATACAGGTTTACGGAAAATGGGAAAACATTTGTGTTTCTTACGGACAATGAACTGGGATATACCCACTCCCAGGGCAGAAGTGTTAAAGAATACATCGCCTTTTCAAAAGATGCGGATTTACTGTTCCATGACACCGAGTACACGGATGATGAATACCTGAATAGAACCGGGTGGGGGCACTCCCGCCTGTCCGATGTTTTGGATTTAAGCGTTAAGGCGTCAGTGGGGCAGCTTGGCCTGATTCATATCAACCAGGACAGAACCGATGACCAGGTGGATGCCATGGTTGACCAGTGTCGCCAATTTTTCAATAATAATCACCTCTCCACCTCCTGTTACGCCGTTGCTGCGGATTTTGAAATTTTTCTATAACCCTTCAAAAGCCTGGGAGGCTGCCAAGAATTTTTCCCACCCCAGGGTGGTCGCCATGCTCTTTTTCGGGTTCAGCGCAGGGCTGCCCATTCTGCTGATTTTTTCATCTCTGTCACTTTGGCTTCGTGAGGCAGGTATCCAGCGTTCGGCTGTCACCTTTTTCTCCTGGGCAGCCTTAGGGTATTCCTTTAAATTTATCTGGGCGCCGTTGGTTGATCAAATGCCTATTCCCGTAATGACCCGAAGGCTTGGCCGGCGCAGGGCCTGGATACTTCTGGCCCAGATCTGCATTGCCGCGGCCATTTTTGCCATGTCCATGATTGATCCGGCAAAGGCAGAGAACTGTTTATCCTTGATGGCTCTGGCTGCCGTGGCCTTAGGCTTTTCTTCGGCCACCCAGGATATTGCCATTGATGCCTACCGCATTGAATCGGCAGGCGAAGAACTACAGGCCTTGATGGCTTCGGTGTATATTGCCGGATACCGGATCGGGATGCTGGCCGCAGGTGCAGGTGCCTTGTTTATAGCCCAGATCCAAGGCTCAACCCCGGGCGCTTATGATTACACGGCCTGGCGCACGGCCTACCAGATCATGGCCGGGCTGATGGCCATTGGGATGATCACGGTATTTGTAATTAAAGAACCTGCAATAACGGAAAAAGAAGCAACTTGCGCCCGGAACAGGGATCATGCCCGATTTTTTATTCTTTTTTTAATTTCTGCGGCTGCCTTTGTGGGGTGGTTTTATTTTTCATCCGGGATTGCATCCACATTAAAAGAACAGGTGGCCCTTGTTGTAAAAAACCATTCTGCCGCCGGATTTATAGTTGAAACCGCACGGCTTGCCGCAGGCCTTTGTTCAGCACTTCTGGCGGCAAGGTTGATGGTGGCCCTGAAAGTGGCGGACATGGAGATGATCCGGTCCGCCTATGTTGAACCGGTTTCGGATTTTTTTTTGCGGTACGGCGCAGGCCTGGCCTGGCTGCTTCTTGCGCTTATCGGCCTGTACCGGATTTCGGATATTGTTCTAGGTGTTATTTCCAATGTCTTTTACCAGGACATGGGTTTTTCAAAAATTCATATCGCAAGCATCGTAAAAACCTTCGGACTGTTCATGACCATTGCCGGCGGTTTTCTGGGTGGCACCCTGTCAATTCAGTTCGGGGTGATGCGCATTCTTTTTGCCGGGGCATTGCTGTCAGCGCTGACAAACCTGCTGTTTGTTCTCATGGCCTGGACCGGTCCGGCCCTGCCCATGCTCTACCTTGTGATCTCCGCGGACAACCTGGCCGGCGGCCTGGCCGGCGCTGCATTTGTGGCCTTTTTATCCAGTCTGACCAATGTCAGGTTCACCGCCGTTCAATATGCCGTATTTTCGTCATTAATGACTCTTGTGCCAAAGGTGTTTTCCGGATATTCCGGGACCATGGTGGACCAACTGGGATACCCTGTGTTTTTCACCGTAACCGCGGCGATGGGTATCCCGGTTCTTATTTTAATCCTGATCTGCGGGGTTAAACTGCAAGTGAAGGACCGCAGATGAACTTCAGCAATTCTAAATTTAATAAAGTATAATTCTCTCTCAGTCAAAGACAGGGGGCGCCCAAGATATTGTGCCCGTCCCCATTCCCGAAAAAAGCGTGCATTTATATGCATAGTCCATACTAACCCCAAGATCATTGGTGAAATTCGGTGCATTATATGTGCATTCTAATTGTTGAAATGTAAGGGTAAAAATCAAGGTTTGACCCCATGACACGCAGGTGATATATATTGCGGCCTACATTATTTTATCGTTTGGCATCAAATTATTGGATAAAAAAAACTTGAACATCGAGTAACAGATAAAATTTTTTGCAACCTATTCTGGATGGTGATAAACACTCTGTGTTTGGATTTTTTGTGATACTTCCATTATGTTCAATTTTGTAAGGAAAATGAAATGAAAAAAATAATTTTTTTTATATCTATATTGTTTATATTTATAACATCAAATCAAGCTGTTGCGTTTCCACAAGGCTTGCAACCAAGCACTGAGAAAACGTTAATTGGTTCGTGGGAAGTATCTGTATATATTTCGC
>NZ_JBFXHE010000067.1:0-14941 GCF_050177295.1 Desulfobacter sp. | reverse complement strand
TGAAAATCCCTTCTGCCGAAACTGCCACCGCGGATACGCAGACCCCCAATTTCGATGTGTTCGGTGCAGATATCGGCCTTCAGAAAATTGCCCTGAAAAAAGAGAGCATGCCGAGTGTCTATAAAATAGAAGCCAGGTCCAAACCCGCCTTTTACACCAAGTTCATCGACACAAAAGATAAAAACAGGCTGAAAATGAAACCCAAAGACCAGGTCAAAGATATTAAAAAAGTATTGATGGCCGTGAAGTACCAGGCCAATGCCGTATCCTATGTGGTATTGAAAAAATGGGAAACCCCCAGGCCCACAAACCAGGGGCTGGAAATCATTCCCATGACCGACCTTTCCCGGGTTAAGGCCGGAGATCTGGTGGAATTCGAGGTGCTGTTCATGGGCACCCCCCCAAAGAGCGATACATATATCACTGCCTCAACCCCGGCCTTTGACAAAGGAAGGCATTTCTCCCTTTTTTCAAAAATCAAGGAAGGCAACGCCCAGTTTATCGTGCAGTGTCCGGGACCGTGGATGGTCAACTGCTCCCACAATGGCAAAGTCGAAAAGGACGGGCCTTTGAAAGATTTTTACGGTAAGGCAGACTCCTCCATTACCGGATCAACCCTGACCTTTAATGTTAAATAGGGATTGTAGGGTGTAAAACGCCTGCCCAGGCCCGGGCAGGCACTCTTGCCCATGCCACCAACCGGCAAAGATACAAAAACCGGGTTGTGAAATGATGCGCTATGCTTTGATCTCTGTTGTATTGATGTCGTTTTTCTATATTTCCGGCTGCAATCTGATATCCCCTGATCCTGGGGCTGTGATGCCCGTTGAGATGCCTGATGCCTATGTTCATCAGACAAATACCGGCACGTCCGGGACGGGTGAAGAAAACCCGGATGGTGGGTGGTGGCTTGGATTCGGCGTTGATGAACTGAGCAAATTGATTCAAACAGGCCTTGGCGCCAATTATGATCTCAAAGTGCTTAAAGCCAAGGCCGACCAGGCCCTGGCAGATGTGAAAAGCGAGAAATCAAATTTCTGGCCCTCTCTTGATTACTCCCTTGGGGGCAAGCGAACCCATTCCCGATCTAAGACCGAAGGCCGGTCAGCAATTTCGGACCATGATCACACCTATTCCGCTTCCCTGGATGCTGGATATGCCCCGGATCTGTGGGGAAAAACCCGTGCCAATGTCAATGCAAGGGAACTTGAATATCTGGCTGCACGCCAGAATCTGGAGGACGGGGCTTTGACCCTGTCCACGGATATTGCCGGTACCTGGGTGGATATCCTGTCCGTGCGGACCCGCATGGCAGTGCTTACGCGGCAGATAGAAGCCAACCGAATGACGCTTAAGCTCCAGGAATTGCGCTTTACCAACGGCAGGGCCACGGCCCTGGATGTGTCCCAGCAGCGGGAAGCCCTGGCCCAGGTGCTTTCTGCCATGCCTTTGCTTGAAAAAGAGGAAAAACAACTGGTGAATGCCATGGGCCTGTATCTGGGCCAGACACCGGGGACTTCTGTGGCTGTTTCCGCCCCGAACCTTCCCCAAACCTTTCTGAACGCCTATATTGAATTGCTTGGGCAGCAGCTGACCGCCGTGAAAGCGACCCTGCAGGACGCCCGGGTTCAGTATCTGAACGGCCAGAGCAGTTACCTGAACTATCTGTCTGCCTGGGCCTCCATGGAAAGTTTGGAACGTCAGCTGATCAGCGAGCAGGCAACCTATGTTAAAGAACGGATTGCACTTTATAAAGCAACAGGCTGGCGGGGTTCTTTTTTTCAAGCGCCCCCCACCCGTGATAATCATGCCGGAACCAGGTGAGTTATGAACCAGATCCCTTCAAAGACATCCTTTGGCGTTACCCTTGTAAAAATTATTCTGCCCGTGTGCCTGACAGCATTAGGTGTTGCCGGATTTTGGTACTACAAATCCAACACAGTGAAATTCAAACGCAAACCTGCGGCGAAAATCGCCCCGGTGGTGGATATCATAAAAATGAATCCCGGCCGGGCCACAGCCCTGATCCGGGCAATGGGTACGGTCCGGCCGGACCGGGAAGTGGTGATTAAATCCCAGGTGGCCGGAACGGTCATCCAGGTGGCGCCTGAATTTGTCCGGGGGGGATTGATCCCCAAGGGACGAACCATGGTCCGGATTGATCCGGCAGACTATACGCTGGCCGTAAACAAGGCCCAAAGCGCATTGGCCCGGGCCTGGGCGGATTTTGAAATTGAAAAGGGCCAGCAGCAGGTTGCCAGGGAAGAACTCAAACTCATGGCCGCCATGTCTCCCAACGGGGTCCGGGAGACCAGCCTGGTGTTGAGAAAACCCCAGCTTGAACAGGTCAGGGCTGCTGTGGCAAGTGCCCAAAGTGATCTTGACGCCGCGCGCCTGGACCTGGAACGTACCCGGATAATCGCCCCCTCCATGCCCTGGTACTGTCCAAAGCGGTGGATGCCGGTGCCATGGCCGCAGACCAGGGCGCCCTTGCCACCCTGGTGGACGTGGCCTGCTTTCAGGTGGAAGTCCAGGTGCCCCTGGACCGCCTGGACCGGATCCAGGTCCATGAAACCCAGGGCAGTCCGGCCCGTATCCGCTCCCTCTATGCGGGCCGGGAATGGGAGTGACGTGTGGTGCGGACCACCGGGGCGGTAACCGAGCAAAGCCGCATGGCAGGCGTCATTATCCGGGTGGATGACCCCCTGGGGCCGGGGCCGGCCAAAGATCGTCCGGCCATGCTGCTGAACGATCATGTGGAAGCGGTCATTGAAGGCCAGTCCTTTGAGGATGTATTTTCCCTGCCCCGGGCCCTGGTCCGGGAGGATTCCAGGTTGCGGTATACGGTCTTTGCCCTGGGGCTTGGTTTGTTGCTGATCACCGCCGGATATGTGAAGTCCGGAAAAATGGGCATGACTCTGTTTCCAAGGGTTGAATCCGATTTTGCTTTTTGTAGTGAATATCCCATGATTTCGGACATTGATGACGGATCTGCCCGGGGAAAACAGCAGTTCGATATCACCCTGACTCCTGCGGGCTTTCGCATGGGGCTTACCCCGGGGACCATTGCCGCTAAAATCCGGCATGCGTACCAGGGGATTGAGGCGGTGAAACTTCAGCGGGGAAGAAACGAGATCACGGTAAGAGTGCGGCTGGCAAGGGACGAGCGCCTTTGTGAAACCGCATTTGAAAATTATGTGATCAATACCCCAAACGGAGAGATCATGCTCAGGGATGCAGTTAAAATCATCAAAGGAAGGGCCTATACCGAAATCAGCCGGAGCAACGGCCGGCGGGAAATTAAGGTTGCGGCCAATGTGACGCCCCAGTCCATGGCCGAAAATATTATCCGGGACATGAAGCAGGATATCCTGCCCTCCCTTTTTTTTCCAGAGTGCTCACGGCGGAATTGTCACAAATAATATTCAACCGGTAACAGGTATCCTGGAATAAACCGGATTCAGGCAGATATAATCTTTTTTCTTAAGCGGCCTGGTTTGTTTTATATTTAAAGCCAGAATGTGTTCTATCCTGAATCTGTTTTGAAAAAGGGGGGCAACCTTTTCAAAGTTAAGTTTTCCAGGATGGATACTCTCCCCGGCTTTTGCCTCAATAAGGGACAGTTCGCCTTTTTTTTCAACCACAAAATCAATTTCAACACCATTCTGGTCCCTGTAAAAAAACAGATCGACTCCAGGCCTTAATCCAAAGGTTTTTATCAGCTCCATCATCACCAGATTTTCCCATAAATTTCCTTTATATGCATGGGCAAACCAGTCTGATTCATTTTCAATTCCTAGCAGATAACAAAGGAGGCCGTGATCGGCAAAGTAAACCTTGGGGGATTTAATAAGCCTCTTTCCGATATTTGCGTAATAAGGTGGAAGAAGATATACAAGTCCGCTGATTTCAAGGGCATGGACCCATTTTTTGATGGTTACATCAGAGACACCCACATCGGCCGACAGCCCTTTGTAGTTGAGCAACTGTCCGGCTCTGGACGCGGTAATACGAATAAACTTCCTGAAATCGTTCAGATTTTTCACATCAATAATAGTTTTAAGATCTCTTTCAATATAGGTTCGGATATAGCTTTCAAAAAAGTCCCCGACATCCAGGGCGGGATTGGACCAAAGCTCAGGATATCCGCCTTTCCAAAGATAATCGTTAAAATTCAGGTGTTTTTTATTTCGCAATTCTTCGGCCCCAAGGGTTTCAAGATGTAGGAGAACAATCCTTCCGGCAAGACTTTCACTAACCTGTTCCATCAAGGCAAACTGCTGGCTTCCGGTCATGATCCACCTGCCGTAACTGCTTCTGTCCTGATCAATTACGAGTTTCAGTTCCCTGAATACTTCGGGAACATATTGTATTTCATCCAGGATTACCGGGTCTTCGAACCTGCTTAAAAAAAATTCCGGAGATTCTTTGGCAGCCTCAACCTCCCGTAAATGATCAAAGGTGATGTACTCCGTTTCCGGAAACAGCTTTTTAAGCAATGAACTTTTTCCGGTCTGTCTTGCACCGGTCAAAAGTATCGCCGGTCTTGATTTAACAGCTTTAACTAAATTTGCGGACAGGCTTCGGTTAACCCACATTTCAATCTCCTTTTTTAAGATATCTCAAATTATAACTTCGAAATATCTTAAGGTAAAGCCTCAATTTAAATGTATCCCGGATGTGCCGGCTTGCATTCCCTTGCAGTTAAAACAGGCAATCACACAATCCCTGGCAGGAAAGACGGCTATTTTGACTCTTTTCCCTTTACCCCGATTGAAATAAAATCATCACGAACCTATAGGGATGAATTCTTAAACGGCACCTGTTATTTTTAAAAAATTTCCGGTTCAACCCAGTCCGGAATGCTGATTTATGATGGCGATATCGAAACGGAGAAAAGCCAGCTTGCGACTATCCAAAAGCCTAGCCCCTCTCTTTTTTTATTCATGCGTCAGCATTTTGTTTTTTCAAAACTACATTTGACAGAATTATCAGAAGAGACTACAATGGCCACAAAGGTAAGCCCTTGAAATTTAAAGATAACGTTGGAGGCGCGGTTATGACGGATCAAATTGGAATCAGGGAGGCCAAAATACACCTGAGCAAATACCTGAGGATGGTCAAGCAAGGCAGGGAAATAATTGTAACGGAACGTGGCCAGCCCATCGGAAAAATTGTTCCCATAGCAAAGGATGACATCCCATTAAAAGACCGCATAAAAAAACTTGAAGATTCCGGAATTCTGGAAGCTGAAAAAAAAGCAGCAAAAATGAAGCCGCCCATTCCCATTAAAGGCGGTAAAACTGCCCAGGCATATCTTCTGGAAGACAGAGTGGCACGGTGATGATAATATTATATTGGGACGCATCAGCCATCCTGTCGCTCCTTGTTGAAGACATACACAGCGCAAAAGCAATAGAGATTGAAAAACAAAAAGGAATTCACTTTACTTCCACCCTTGGCATTGCCGAAACCTATGCTGTTTTGAAAAGGATGAACCATGAAAAAGTGTTGATGGATATCTTATATGAATCCGCTGTTGACTCTTTTGAAAGAAGTGCCATACGCAAAATCAACACACAACCGGATCGGACTATTGTTTGCGGGTTGTCGTCACAATATGTTCTAAAAGGCGCGGATCTCTGGCATTTGGCGGCGGTTAAAACAATTCAATCAGAACTGCCCGAGGTTGTGCTTCTCAGTTTTGATAAACAATTGACCATTGCTGCTGAGAAAGAAGGGATCATTTACCTTGGAAATTAACTTGTGTCATCCTCTGTGGGCCGGTATCCGGGCCTGTCCTACGGATTAAAGGGTAAGCAGGCTCATCTCAAGGAGAGTATGACCGCGCTGTTCAAAGGCCTGGGCCTGTCGCTATTCTGTGTGTTTGCCCTGCTGGCCATTTCCTTTAAAAGTTATTTTCAGCCCTTGATCATTATGATCTGCATTTCATTCGGCATCATCGGGGCCGTGGCCGGCCATATTATCATAGGGTATTCCATGTCCATTCTGAGCCTGTTCGGCATTGTGGCCATGGCAGGCGTGGTGGTCAATGACGCTTTGGTGCTCATTGATTTTGCCAACCGCCTGGTGCGCGGCGGCATGCCTGTGAGGGACGCAGTGACGGCCGCCGGGATACAGCGGTTCAGGCCCATTATCCTGACAACATTAACCACCTGCGGGGGGCTTGCGCCTTGTATTTACATGATGTTAGAGGACATAAAAATTTTTTTTGAATAGTGTTTGGGAGATGAAGGCTATGTCTCCTACTGTGTATCAGATAGTTCAGTATTGGCAAAAATTGCCATTGGTGTTATATTTAAAAAAACTTATTAAAGGAGACCCGATATGGCAACACTGAATGTATCAATGCCTGATGAGCTTAGAGCCTTCATCGAATCCCGTGTCCGCACGGGTGAATACCAAAGCGCCAGCGATTACTTACGTGACCTTATAAGGCATGACCATGAAAAAATTGATCAGCTTTTATTAGAAGGTGTCAACAGCGGTGATTCTTTGCCGCTTGACATGAAAAATATCAAAAAGAAAGCTAATTCCCTGCTTCAAAAAAAACAGGGTTAATAATGCCCAATATATTCATAACACCAGCCGCTGAAGATGATTTGATCAATATATGGATCTATATTGCACGAGATAACCCTAAAGCTGCTGATAGAACTTTTCAAGCCGCTGAAGCAACCTTTGAGTTACTCGCTGAGATGCCAAGCATCGGGGTTTCTTATTGGACAACACACCCTAAATTAAAGGACGTTAAATTTTTTCCTGTTAAAAATTTTTCAGACTATATCGTCTATTATCGGGAATTAACTGAATGTATTGAAATTGTACGCGTCTTACACGCCCGCATGAAAAAGAATCTGTGGTTGGAAAACTGAATCTCGGGTCTAATTGGGAGGGTTACGCACATCCCTGCTTGTAAAAAAGGAATTTCCTGCCTGTAACTCCTAGGATGTTTTTGCTATACTCAACCTATGTTGTTCTTGTGGAGCAAAATCAGACAATTTATATCCCGCTTGATTAGGGATTTTGCCGGGGGGTGGAAATAAACCGATGGATCAGACTCAAAAAATCACCTGGACAAGCGATTTCAAAATCGGCATTGGTGACGTTGATCTGCAGCATGAGTATTTTGTCTTCCTGATCAACCGGCTCATTGATGAGCTGAAAATATCCGACGATTCCGCTTATAAACACCGGCTTCTTGAGGAGCTGTGCCTTTATGCCGGGTTTCATTTTACGAGTGAAGAAAATTTAATGATGAAAACCGGTTTTCCCGGCCTTGGGGAGCATAAACATCTTCACCGCGATCTTCTCAGCAGTCTGAACGACAGAATAAACTATTACAGGCTGTCCAGGGAAACCGAAAAAGAGATAATAAAATTCCTCATAGACTGGTTTACCCGGCACACATTGAAAAAAGATCGCCTATTCGGTCAATTTATGTGTGAAAACCTTACCCCAAAGAGATGACACGGACCGATCAATCCATTTTTATCATATCAGATAACCGGAAATCCGGGCTTCTGGCTGAAATTTTGTCCGGTCAGGGGTATTGCCTTTTCCATGCATCACCCAAGGATGATATATCCGCATTGGTTAACCATGCCGGACCGGATCTGGTACTGATTGATATCGAACGGTCAATACGCAGCGGGATAAAGATCTGCCGGTCTTTGAAGAGGGAAAAAATATCAGAAGCGATCCCGGTTATCATAACAGCCATGCTCCCGGACCTGCAGGACAAAGAAGATGCCTTCAAGGCCGGTTGTTCTGATTTTATCACCAAACCCTTTTCATTTGCCGAAGTGATTGTACGAATAAAAAACAGTCTGCTCATCCGGAAAAATATGGAATCCCTTGAGCAGATTGTCGATATTCAGACAAAACAGTTGAAGGCCGAAAAAGAGCGTTTTTCAAAACTGTTCCTGTCAAGCCCGGATGCCACATGCCTTATCCGATTGTCCGACAGATGTATGATCGACCTGAATCCATCCTTTGAAATCATGTTTGGCTATCCAAAAGAAAAATGCGTTGGCAGGGAATTCGATGAACTCCACCTGTTTGCGGACAGTCGAATTAAAGATGTGATGTTTGATTTGAAGGGCAGCCAAAAGCCGGTGAGGGATTTCGAAGGCAGGGCAATAAGGGCCTGCGGGGAAATATTTGACGTGTCCGTATCTTCGGATGCCGCAACCATTGGTGAAGAAAGCTGTTTGATTGCCATCATCAGGGATATCAGCGCGCGCAAGGCCTCTGAAAAGGAGAGAAAGATGCTTGAAGATCAACTTCAGCAGGCCCATAAACTGGAATCCATCGGGACCCTGGCCGGCGGAATTGCCCATGATTTCAACAATATCCTTTCTGTGATCATCGGATATACCCAGCTTGCCATGCTCCATATTAAAAATGACCGTGAAACCTGTGGAAAGCTTGAGCAAGTCCTGGCGGCAAGCAGCCGGGCCAAGGATTTGGCGTCACAGATTCTTATGTTCTGCCGGAAGGAGACCCGGGAACTTAAACCCCTTAACGTCCAGATTATCGCAAAAGAAGTGCTGAAGTTTTTGCGCTCGTCCTTTCCCAGCACAATTAAAATCACACAGGATATCGCCCTGGATTGCGACATGATCCTGGCAGACCCCACCCAGATTCATCAAGTGATTATGAATATCTGCACCAATGCCTTTCATGCCATGAAACAGACCGGCGGTACTCTGGATGTTTCCCTTAAACAGGTGGAACTTAACCAGCCCGATGCGATCGGTCTGGTTTATCTGAAACCGGGCCAGTATATCAGAATACAGGTCAGCGACACCGGATGCGGCATTCCAAAAGATACCCTGCACAGGATTTTTGAACCCTACTATACAACCCGGCCAAAGGGAGAGGGAACAGGCCTCGGGCTTGCTGTTGTTCACGGCATCGTAGCCGGTCTTAAAGGGGGAATAACCGTGGAAAGTGATCCGGGGACAAAGACCATGTTCCAACTTTTTTTTCCGGTGGCGCCCCTGGAAAAAGAAGGCCCCGAAGAAATTTTGACCGCCCTTCCGACGGGCAACGAACGGATCCTTTTTGTGGATGACGATCCGATTTTGGTGGCGGTGAATCAGATGCAGCTTGAGGCTTTCGGTTATACCGTCACAGGCGTATCAAATAGCCCGACGGCTCTGGAACTTTTCCAAAAGAATCCGGATGGATTTGATCTGGTCATAACGGACATGACCATGCCGGATATGACGGGTGATGTCCTGGCTGGTAAAATACTTGAGATCAGGCCGGAAATACCCATAATCCTTGCGACAGGATATAGTGAAACGATCAACCCGGAGCGGGCTGAGGCCAAGGGAATTCGCGGCTACCTCAATAAGCCTTTTCTTCAGCGCCACCTTGCTTTTAAGATCAGGGAACTGCTGGATCAAAATTAAAAAATGGGAGTTGACTGATGGCCAACATATTGATCGTTGACGACGATCCCCTGATCAGGACCCTGCTGATTGAGAGTTTAACCCCCCTTGATCATTCGCTCATGGTTGCCGAAATGCTGTCCGAGTGCCTTTCCATAATATCAACCGGCAAATTTGATCTTGTTCTGCTTGATGTCAACCTGCCGGACGGCAGCGGTCTTGATGCACTTCCCGATATCAGGAGAGCCGTATCCGATCCTGAAGTCATAATCATCACCGGTGAAGGGGATGCTGCCGGGGCGAAAATGGCAATAGAACATGAAGCCTGGGATTATATTCTCAAACCGTTTTCCCTGGAAAAAATCATTCTCAGTGTTGAACGGGCCCTTGAATTCAGGGCATCAAAACAGATATTCACTCCCGCCCCTGATTCTGTTTTTGACCGCAGTAATATTATCGGGACCAGCCCAAAGCTGACCGCATGTCTTTATCAGGCGATACAATGCGCCGGAAGTGATGCCAATGTCCTGATTACCGGGCCCACCGGAACCGGCAAGGAGCTGTTTGCCGGCACCATTCACCAAAGCAGCCGTCAGAAAAAGCACAATTTTATTGTGGTTGACTGCGCCGCCCTGCCCGAGCAGCTGGTCGAGTCTGTTTTGTTCGGAAATGTAAAAGGCGCTTATACCGGTGCTGATGCCGCAAGGGAAGGACTGGTCAAAAAGGCCGATGACGGCACTTTGTTCCTGGATGAAATCGGAGAATTGCCTTTGTCCATTCAAAAAAAATTTTTACGGGTCCTGCAGGAGCGAAGATTCAAACCCGTTGGAGGAACAGACGAGATCAGCAGCAATTTCAGACTGATATCGGCAACCAACAGGGACCTTGACCTGATGGCGGAGAATAATGAATTCAGGAGCGATCTGTTGTTCCGGATCAGGACCATCCACATCCGACTGCCGTCCCTGAAAGAGTGCCCTGAAGACATAAAGCCTCTGTCACTTCATTATATCCATTCCCTGTGTACTCATCACGGTCTGGAAACAAAGGGATTCGGACCTGAATTCCTTGACGCGCTTGAATCGTATGACTGGCCAGGCAACACCAGGGAACTGATCAGCAGTCTGGAACAGGCGATCCTTGCAAATGTGGATTCGAGCATGATTTATCCCAATTTCCTGCCTCCCCATATCCGGCTCCACCAGATTCAGTCCTCATTTAAGATCCAGACGGGTTCTTCCATACCGGCCCCAAATTTCAACCCAGACGATACAGGCGTAACACTATCCCTGCCCCGGGAATTACTTGATCCCATCGCACCGCTTAAACAGGTGAAAACTTATGCTGCAGGTGAAACTGAAAAGCTGTATCTGTCCCGCCTGATGACAGTCTCAAAAGGGAATATGGAAAAAGCCTCGGCCTTTGCCGGCATCAGCAAGAGCCGCCTTTATTCTCTTTTGAAAACGTATAAAACAGGCGTTAATGAATAGACGGTCTTAAAAAGCTGGAAATTCGTACTAAAAAATAAGAAGTCCCCCTGTTTTTCAAAAATAAATCTTTTGGGCTAGTTTATTTATCTTGTTGATATTATTGTAATTTGTTGGTTGTGTCGGATTTGGCACGCCTTTTGTATTATATCTATAGCAAATCGACAATAAACAAAGGGCAGCCCCATGGACATCATTATCTATTCTCAACCGGACAACCCGCAGAAAGACACTCTGTTGAAAAATTTGTCCGAATTTATTAAGCCCGTGCCGATTATGGCTTTTGACTTTGAAGGGTTGTTTTGCCAGCTTCGCTCAAAAGTATCCGGCAGGGCCATTATTATTTTCCTGATCAGCCATGAAGAAGAACTTGAGCGGCTCATGGCAGACCGTTCCCGCCTTTTCAACACCAAGTGTATCATTGTTCTGCCGGAAAACGGGGATGACCTGGCCATGAAGGGCTTAGCCCTTCAGCCCAGGTATCTGGGATATGCGAATTCTGATTTTTCCGACATCTGCCGGGTGCTGGAAAAAATGATCAACAAACACCGCCGCCGCCAGCCATAAAACCGGAATCCGGGGTTTCTATGGCAGGTAATTTCAATAAATAATTCATAATAAAAAATAATGGAGAAAAAATGGATTTTAAAAATGTAACATTAAAAACAAAACTGATTGCCGGGTTTAGCGTTGTAATCATCATGATGCTGATCGTTGCAGGGGCGGGATTCAACGCATTAAAACAAGCCGCTTCAGGATTTGCGGAATACCGTCAGATGGCAAGGAACACCAACCTGGCCGGACGGCTCCAGGCGAACATGCTTGAAGTGCAAATGAATGCGGAAAATTATTTGATATCCGGAAGCGATGAGGCCCTTAAGAATTACCACCGCCGGTGGGCCTTGATGTCCAAATTTCAGGCCCAGGCCCAGGCGGATATAAAGGATCCCAACCAGGCCGAAATGGTTGATGAAATTGAAACACTGCTCACGGGTTACGAAAAAGGATTTGAAGACCTCACTGCCTGCAAATCAAGGCGGAACCAATTGGTTAACGAAGTCTTGAACGTTAACGGTCCGGTCATGGAACAATCACTGACTCAGATCATGATTTCGGCCAATAGTGACGGAGATGTGACTGCAGCCTATTATGCCGGAATAACCATGAGAAACCTTCTGCTGGCCCGTCTTTATATGGCAAAATTCCTGGATACGAATGACCGGACCGCCGTGGACCGGGTTCATAGGGAATTCAGTGACATGAGAAAGGCCTTGGACGTTCTGGACAGGGAACTGGACAATCCCGGGCGCAGGGAAAAACTGGCCCTTGTTCAGAATGCAGAGAAAATTTACCTCAAGGCGTTTGATGATCTGGTTGTCACTATTTTTAAACGGAATGATATTATTGATAATACCATGGACCGGATCGGTTCGGAAGTGGCTGATAAAGTTGAAAAGCTTAAGCTTGATATTAAAGAGGTCCAGGATAAAATCGGGCCCCAGCTTCAATCATTTAACCAGAAGTCTGTCACTGTTATCTCAATCGTCAGCGTGCTTGCCCTGATATCCGGCATTCTGATCGTTACTTTTGTCACCAAGGGGGTTATGGCACAGCTTGGCACTGATCCCCATGAAATTTCAAAAATCGCTGAAAGTATAGCCGCCGGCAATCTTGTGTTCAAATTTGATGAGGACAATGCTAAGAACCGGGGCGTCTATCGCAGCATGAAAAATATGTCCCAGAACCTTTCAAAGATGATTAAGGAGATTGCCAATGGGGTGGTGGTTCTTGAGTCCTCTTCCGAGGATCTGTCTGCTGTATCCGAGCAGATGGCTTCCAACGTCGAGCAGACTGCGGAGAGATCCAATAATGTGGCTGCCGCATCGGAAGAGATGAGTACGAGCATGAATTCAGTGGCAGCGGCTACGGAACAGGCCACGACCAATATTCAGACCATTGTTACCGCAGTCGAGGAAATGTCTGCCACCATCAGCGAAATCGCCAGGAACACGGCCAAGGGCGGCGAAACAACAGCCCGGGCCGTTGACACGGCAGAGCAGGTATCCGGCAAAGTCGACGATCTCGGCCGGGCTGCGCTTGAAATCAGCAAAGTTACGGAAACCATTGCCGATATTTCCGAGCAGACGAATCTGCTGGCCCTGAACGCCACCATTGAGGCGGCAAGGGCTGGCGAGGCCGGCAAGGGATTTGCCGTTGTGGCCGGTGAGATCAAGGCACTAGCCCAGCAGACGGCTCAGGCCACCAGCGAGATCAGCTCCCGGATATCAGGTATCCAGTCCACCACCCGGGAATCGGTGGAAGCCATCAGCTCCATTGTGGCCATTATCAATGAGATCAATGAAATCGTCACCAGCGTGTCTGCGGCCATAGAAGAGCAGTCCGCCACCACCCAGGAGATTGCCAGCAACGTGAGTCAGGCGGCTGCCGGAATCAACGAGGTGAATGAAAATGTGAACCAGGTGTCGGCTGTTGTCGGTGAGGTTAATGTGGATATTAATTTGGTGAATCAAGCTACGGATGATGTCCGTTCCGGTGGGCTCCAAGTGAAATCCAGTGCAACCAAGCTGTCTGAACTGGCCAGCGAACTGAGCAAAATGGTTGGCCGGTTTACTGTCTAAGCCCGGCCTTCCATGAAAAACAAAGGCGCATCAATGGGCGCATATGAAATATGTGCCCATTGATGCAGCGAAGAAGACGGGTAAAAAAATGAACCATATTGTGGATTTTATTGTTTCCATGGCCCTTTATATGGACCGGCCGGCTTCTTCGGCTTCAGCAACGCAAAACATTAAATGTCTGGGTGTTTTGGCATCTCCGATCATATGGAATTTAGCCCGGCTTTGTTTTTCCAGGTGCCTGGCATCCCTGACCGGCTGGTGTTTTTCCGAAATGACAACCGTATCAAATCCCTCAAGGGTCACGGGTTCGCCCCTGGAGGTAAAGATTACGCCGTCATCGGTAAAGGATTTAATTGTCACCGTTTTATATAAAGTGACCCCGCAGGCCTTCAGGCGTTCCCGCAAATAATACCGGTCATTGGAGGACATCTCTTCGGCAAAACTTTTTTTGCGGTTCAGGACCACCACCTCTTTTCCCTGGTCACCCAGTTTATGGGCCGTGATCAGCCCGGTGAAGCCGCCGCCGAGCACAATCACCCTGTCACCAGGAGGCTGTGCACCGGTGAATACATCCACACTGGTGATCAGCGCCATCTTGCTTTTAAACAGCCCTTTGATCACGGGCATATCCGGCATGGAGCCCGTGGCCAGAATCACATGATCAGGGTCAAAGGAGGCCAGAAGCTCGGAAGACAACGGGGTATTGTAATTCACGGCTACATTGAGGCGCTCAAGTTCGTTTCTGAAAAAGCGTAAAATATCGCCCAGCTCCCCCCTGCCGGGTGCTGTGGCAGCCAGGGCCAGAAGTCCGCCCTGGCCCGGACCTTTTTCATATATTTTCACCTGATGCCCGCTTTGGGCAAACATCCTTGCGGCAGCAAGCCCGGAAGGTCCGGCCCCGGCCACAAGGATTTTCCGGCTTTTTTCCGGCCTCTTTTCTCCGGCCAGTTTATATTCCCGGCCCACATCGGGATTGACCACACAGGAACCGGGTTCCTTGGCAAGCACGGCATGGATACACCCCAGGCAGCAGCCCACACAGGGCCGGATAAGTGAGGCATTTCCGGCTTTGGCCTTATTCGGATATTCCGGATCTGCGATAATGGAGCGTCCTAATGCCACCATATCTGCTTTTCCATCCCTGATGGCGGCATTGGCCATGGCCGGGTCCTTGATCCGTCCTACGGTGATCACAGGCACATTGACCACCTGCTTAACCGCCTCAGCCATATGTATAAAACACCCCTGGGGTGTATACATGGACGGGATGGTCAGCTCTGTGGATCCGTAAACACCACCGGACACATGGATGTAAGCTACCCAGGCCTGTTCCAGGAGCGGGGAAATGCGCAGGGTATCTTTAAGTTCCCATCCGTTTTCAATGTAATCATTG
>NZ_JBFXHE010000066.1:0-15126 GCF_050177295.1 Desulfobacter sp. | reverse complement strand
AACAGATATTGCCCAGAATATAACCCTGGAAACAGAATGTTTCGGGCCGGTATCTCTCACAGGCCAGGCCGGTCAAACCATTGCCCTGGAACCCAATAAACGCAAACGCGTCAAACTGCCGGTTACAGCAGGAACCACGACGGGCCGGGCACACATCACCTGCCGGATCAAAGGGATCCGGGGGCCGGGCGTATCACCACAGATGACCAAAACCTGGTTTGTGGAAACCCGGTCTCCCTATCCCCACCAGACCCGGACCTGGCAGAAACTGCTGGCACCGGGACAGCCGTTTTCCACATCGTCTGCAGCCCTGGATAGCCTGGTTCCGGATACGGTAACCGTGCTGGCCGGCCTGGATTCAGAGCCGCCGGTGAATCTGGTCCAGCATGTCAGTGAATTGCTTGCCTATCCTTACGGGTGCCTGGAGCAGACCGTATCGGGATTTTTTCCCCATATACTGCTCTCTTTTGATCAATTTGCGCAATTGGGTGTTGAGGCAGGCACCAGGGAAGCCACCAATGAAAAAATCAGGCGTGGCATCCAGGGCCTGCTTGAAAAACAGAAAAGCTCCGGGGCCTTTGGCCTGTGGAGTTCACACAGCCCTGAAAGCCCCTGGCTGACAGCCTATGCCGCCCATATGATGGTTGAAGCTGTGGACGCAGGTTATGAAGTGCCTGTGAATGCAGTGAAAAAGGCACTTATGCGTCTTGCCGTATATGTTCGCCGCCCAAATGTCATTCCCTGTCCGGGGTGGACGGACGACAAAATGTTCAGGGCTGCAACCCGGGCCTATGCCGCCTTTGTCCTTGCCCGGATCAGCTCCCTTGGACTGGCAGATGCCAGGACTGTTTATGCCTATGTGAAAGACAACCATCCCACGCCCCTGGGCCTGGTCCATGCGGGCACAGCCCTTGGGCTTGCCGGTGACCGTACCCAGGCATTTGAGGCCTTTGACCTGGCCCTTAAAACCCGGCGGGACGATAAACAGGTTTATTGTGGGGATTACGGCTCCAATGTCCGGGATCTTTCTGCCGCCTACTATTATATCACCACCTTTTTTACCGACTATACATTCCGGGGTGTGTTCCTCCACGACCTTGCTGATGCGATAAAAGACCGGCAGTGGCTCTCCACCCAGGAACGCAACAGCCTGGTCATGGCAGGGGCGGCCAAACTGACCCATCCGGCCGGGGTCTGGGCTGCTGATGTGACCGTGGGGAACCAGACCGGTGCCCACACCGGAAAGGGTCCGGGACGGGTGATATTTACAAAGGGAACCGCTGCCGGGGGATTCACCGTGAAAAATACAGGCAAGTCCAATCTTTATCTGGACCTTGTGCTCACGGGATACCCGAACAGCCTGCCAGCCCCCCAAAGCCATGGCGTCAGCATTTCCAGGCAGTTTCTGGACACCAATGCAAAACCTGTGGATATTTCCAAGGTCATTTCCGGGGACAGGATGATTGTGGCCTTGAAGGTTGAATCCCAAAAACAGAAGATGCCCTATGCCCTGGTGGTGGACATGCTGCCTGCCGGATTTGAGCTGGAAGACCCTAATGTGTCCGGATCATTTCGCATTGATCATATAATAGTGGATGGCAAAACCATTTCCCAATGGCATGGCGATTGTCATACAGACCATACCGAATACAGGGATGACCGATTTATTTCAGCCCTGGATCTCGGATACAATGAGACCTGCCGGATTTTCTACGCTGTGCGGGTGGTCAGTCCCGGTATTTTCAAGGTCCCGCCCTCCCTGGTGGAAGATATGTACCGGCCTTATATCCGGGGTGTGGGTGAAACCATTGTCCAGACCCATGTAAGTGCGCCTGGAACCGGTGAAAAATAAATCCCGGTGAAAGACCAATGTCAAAGGAAATTTTCCGGCATTGAAATCTGCCCGGCCAATGCGTGAAACAACCCGGCGCATTGGCCTAAACGCTGCAAAGATCGCCGGAATTCTGCTCTTTGTTCTGCTGGCAGGCGGTTTGTGCTTTATTGCCCTGGACCGCTTGTTCCCCTTTGATACTGCGGGACGGCCCGTGTCCGGCGTTATTGTGGACCGCCACCAGGTCCCCCTGCGGGCCTTTGCCGATAAAAACGGGGTGTGGCGGTACCCGGCAAGGCCCGGCCAGGTCTCTTTGTTTTATCGCCAGGCCCTTCTGGCCTATGAAGACCGCTGGTTTTATTATCACCCCGGCATCAACCCCCTGGCCATGTGCCGGGCCTTTATCCAGAACCTTACCCATGGCCGGATTGTATCCGGCGGGTCAACCCTTACCATGCAGACCGCCCGGATTCTTGATACGGGGGACAGTCTGCCATCTCCGGGCTTTTTCCAGCGAATGGGTGTCAAACTGCGCCAGATGTTCAGGGCGCTTCAACTGGAATACCACTTTACCAAGGATGAAATTCTCGGGTTATATCTTACCCATGCCCCGTTTGGCGCCAATATCGAAGGGATCAGAGCTGCCTGCTACACCTGGCTGGGCAAAGATGCAAACGAGATGACCCGGGCCGAAGCCGCCCTGATGGCTGTACTGCCCCAGGCCCCGTCCAGATACCGACCCGACCGCCATCCTGACAGGGCAGCAAAGGCCCGGGACAAGGTCCTTGACCGGATGGCCCGGTTCGGCATCTGGACACCGGACCAGATCAGGTCAGCCAAGCAGGAACCGGTGAGCGCCTTCAGGTTCCCCACATCCATGACAGCGCCCCTGGCAACCCGGCGCCTGAAAGCCGTTTACCCGGATGCAGAAGTGATCAATACTTTTATTGATGAAAACCTGCAGATGCACATGGCAGATCTTTTGCGGGCATATATGGAAAGGCTGCCCCCAAAACAGTCCGGGGCCGTGCTGGTGGTCAATCACAAGACCCTGGAAATTGAAGCCTATGCCGGGTCTGCCGACTTTTTCAATTCATCCAGGCGTGGCCATGTGGATATGATCCAGGCCCTGAGGTCCCCGGGTTCAACTTTGAAACCCTTTATTTACGGCCTTTCCATGGATCAGGGCCTGATTCATTCCCATTCTTTGCTCCTGGATGTGCCAAGATATAAAAAAAACTATGACCCGGGCAATTTCACCGGGGGATTTTCAGGGCCTGTCACCGTGACCCAGGCATTGCAGGATTCGTTGAACCTGCCTGCGGTTCAGGTGCTGGAAGCCTTTGGTCCCGGCCGTTTCCACGACAGGTTGCACAACGCAGGGGCAAGATTTAAATTTGAAGGCCAACCCAATCTCTCCATGGCCCTGGGCGGTGTGGGCACCAGCCTGGAATCCCTGGTAACCCTGTATACGGCCATCGGGCGGGGCGGTATTGCCGGAAAGCCGCGCCTATGTCCCTTGGAACCTGTGCAGGAGCGGTATCTGATGAGTTCCGGTGCAGCCTTTATCATCCGGGACATCCTGACCCGGCCCTTTCCGGGCGGGCAGGGGGTGGGGCGGCTGTCCGGCGCATTGCCCATGGCATGGAAAACCGGGACCAGCTACGGGTTCAGGGATGCCTGGGCCATGGGCCTTAAGGGGGATTACACCGTGGGGGTATGGATCGGCCGGCCCGACGGCTCCCCGTCCCCGGGGCAGTATGGCGCCATTACGGCACTTCCGCTTCTTGGCCAGGTTATGGAGAGCTTCGCCGCTGGTGCGGGAACACTGAAACCGCCTGAAAGTGTAACAAAGGAGACCATATGCTGGCCGTCCGGCCTTGCTGCATCCGGCATCCGGGGCAGGGCAGAGGGGGCCTGTGCCAAAAAATTTGATGCCTGGATCCTTGACAGCCAGATTCCGTTAACCATGACCGGAGAAACCGGTCTTACCGCCCCCCTGGTCCGGACGTTCTGGGTGGACAGCCAGGGGATGCGGGCAACACCTGCCTGCGGGGGTATTGAAAAAAAGACAGTGGCCTTGTGGCCATGGCAGGCGGAGCCCTTTATCCCGGCCCTTTGGCGGCGGGTTGCCGTGCTGCCCGGGGATTCGCCCGGTTGTCCCGGTATGGCGCCCCTGACCCTGCCTGATATAAGGATTGTTTCGGTTTCAGACCACAGCATCCTGACCTGCCAGCCGGGACAGACCAGTTCTCCTGCCATTCCCTTAAGCGCCATGGGCGGCAGGGGGGAACGCCAGTGGTTTCTGAATCAAAAACCCCTGGTGAATGCCGACGGATCAGCCCCGGTTTTTATGCCCATGCCGGTTCCGGGATTGTATCATCTGGCTGTGGTGGATGAATCCGGCAGTTTTGACCAGGTCTGTTTTTCCGTTATAGAACTCAACCCATGACCAATGTCATAAAGTTAAGATGCTTTCAGATTAAAACCACGAAGAACACGAAGTTTAGTACTCTATCATCTTCGTGAACTTCGTGTTCTTTGTGGTAAAATAAAAAAATCAATGCTTAGGAACGGGTCTTAAATAACTTGCCCATTTTGATATATCCGGAAGCGCGGGCGTCCCGCAATCACGGCAATTTAAACACGTCTCCGCATTTGGGGACAAAGGCATTATATCCGTTCTCGTTGAGGTGCTGGGCAAATGCCGCGCTCTGTTCAGCTTCGCCGTGAACAACGGCAATCTTTTTCACCCGAAGATTGGATCCCGCAACCACCTGCATTAATTCATGGCAGTCTGCATGGGCGGAAAACCCGCCGATTTTTTCCACATGGGCTCTCAGGGGATAGGCTTTTCCCAGAATTTTGACTTCCGGGGCCTTGCCTGCAGCCTGATTGTTCTGCATGCCCAGTTCTTCAATACGCCGGCCCAGGGTGTTGCATGCCATATAACCCACTATAAGGACAGTATGTTTTGGATTATGTATTTTATAACGCAGGTGGTGAAGAATCCGGCCCGCCTCACACATGCCTGATGCCGAGATCACGATGTGCGGGGTGTCGTCCTGGGTGACGCGCATGGACTCCTCCACCGACTCAACAAATTTGATGTTTTTAAAGTAAAAGGGGTTGATACCCTTTTCCAGGAATATTTTATGGGTTTCCTTATCATAGGTTTCCGGATGTTCCCCAAAGACCTTTGTGATATTTGATGCCAGAGGACTGTCCACATAAATAGGCACTTTGGGAACAGTGCCGGAATCATACAACTGGTGAAGGATGTAAATAAGCTCCTGGGTTCTGCCAAAGGCAAAGGAAGGGATCAGAAGAGAGCCCCCCCGTTCAATGGTCCGGGTCAGTGTGTCCTTCAGGCTGCCGGCAAGATCCGCCACAGGGGCATGCTCACGGTCCCCGTATGTGCTTTCAATGATCATCAGATCAATATCCCTGTCCTCTTCATCAAATTCCAGGGTGGGGTCTTTTAAAATGGGTTTTCCAAACCGGCCGACATCGCCGGTAAAAAGTATTTTAAGGGGTTTTCCGCCGTGCTTCGGTTTCACCGTAATCATGGAAAAGGCAGACCCCAGAATATGGCCGGCCACGTAGAATTTCACCGTGGTTCCCCTTCCGATGGTCACTTCTGAGCCAAAGGGATACCCGTCAATAAAGGAAAGGGACTCCAGTGCCTCCTCCTGGGTATACAGTGGCGTTACCATCTCAAGGCCGTGCTCCTTGTGAAGTGCGGCAATGGCCTCCACGTTCAATTCATGGGGGCTTTTTTTCAGCAGCTTTTTAATCCCGGCTTTTTCCTTATTGGAAATCTGCTGTTTGGTTTTGGACTGCTCCGCCTGATACAGAAAGGCGCGCAGGGCTTTATAGTTAAGGTACTGGGCATCAGACTCCTGGATATGCCCTGAATCCAGAAGCATGTAATCCAGAGCGTCCTTGGTGGGACGGGTGGTGACAATCCGGCCGGAAAACCCCTCTTTTGTCAACAGAGGTATCCGGCCGGAATGGTCAATATGGGCGTGGGAAAGAACCATGGTGGTGATTTCAGACCGGTTGATGAGAAAGTTTTCGTTTTTCTCCCGGCTCTCCTTTCTCCGGCCCTGGAACATGCCGCAATCCAGTAAAATTTTATCAACGCCTGTATCCAGCATATGCATGGATCCGGTCACCTCTCCTGCTGCTCCGAAAAATCCCACTTCAACCATAGGTTCGTCCCTTTCTTCCGAATTAATCAGTTAAATAATTTTTTTAACAATGCCGTAGTCTGCTTGGCCGGGTTTTCCCGGATAGCCTTTTCCTCCTGTGCCAGATAATAAAAAATGCCGTTCAGGGCCTTTTCAACAGCATAATCTGTCAGGTTGCCTTTTATATCGGGAACCAGGGGCATGGATTTATACTTTTCCATCATCCGGTCATAGGATTTTACTGCCCCGATCTCCTCTAAGGTGTCCTTCACCACCGGAGTAAAGGCCTCGGTGAGATCGTCGGAGGTTTTTTCCTTGAAATACCGGGTTGCGGCATCATCTGCGCCATTGAGAATGCTTTTGGCATCGTCAAAGGACATCTGGGAAATGGCATTTACAAACAATGCCCTGGCCTTGGGTGCAGCCGCTTCGGCAGCCCGGTTCAGTTTCAGTTCCAGCTCCTCTGCATAGAACCCCATCCCGACTTTGTCCATCAAGGTCTGTACCTTGGAAAGATAGGAAGGCAACGGGATATGGATGCTGGAATCGGAATTAAACCCGTTTTCCGCGCCCAACTGGCTGATAACGGTTCCGGCACCTGTTTTCAGTGCTTCCTTGAGACCGGAAATAATCTCGCTGTTGGTCAGGCTGCCGGAACTGGCACTACCGGAACTGCTGCTGTCGTTCTCGTTCAGGGACTTAATCAGTGAAGAACCCTGGTCCAACAGGGGATTGCCCGCCAGTACAGGTGCCTGGAATCCCAGAATAAATGTAAAAACAATTGCCAGGACTGAAACGCAGCTCCTTTTTTTACACATTTTTAACCCTTCTCCTTTAATTGAAGTCCCTTAGTTAGTGTCTGAGCCCATGCATTTTATATGATCACGACAGTGCAGAAAGTGCTGACTCATAATCAGGTTCCTGTTTAATTTCAGGAACAAGCTGGGCATGAATCACCTTACCGGCTGCATCTATGACAACAACGGCCCGGGCCGTGAGACCAGCCAGGGCTCCGTCCTGCATGGCCACCCCATAGTCAAGGGCAAACTGCGGATTACGGAAGGCAGATGCCGTCACAACGTTTTCGATGCCTTCGGCAACGCAGAACCGTTTGTGGGCAAAGGGCAGATCCCCTGAGATACAGAGCACAACCGTATTTTTTTTGGTACCGGCTGTTTCATTGAATTTGCGAACAGCGGTGGCGCAGATGGGAGTGTCAAGGCTTGGAAAAATGTTGAGCACCACCTGTTTACCTGCAAGCGCAGACAGTTTAATGTCTGACAAATCCTGTCCCACAAGGGTAAACTCTTTTGCCTGTTCGCCGGTTTCGGGAAAGTCACCAGCCAGAGTTACCGGGTTGCCGCCAAGTGTAATAGATCCCATGAATGTTCTCCTTTTTTGATTTTCATACGTCTTGTTTGAATATTCAAGTGTCGGTCCGGAAAAATTATGCACCATAATATCCGCGATGCCGCCACTTTGTAAAGAATAATGGCGTTCTCTGCTATTTCAAGTTTTTCGGACTGCATAAAAAAGCTGGAGATTCTCAAAACCATAACGCCTTCCCGGCATTGCCAATTATCGCAAAGCGGCTTTAAAAAGACAGAAGAATCTGTTGAGAACGGGTACATCACCATTATCTGCGCAAAGTGATTCGGCTTTTTCAAGGCTGCGAAGACATCCTCTTTCAGATGGATGGAGCTTCGCAGCCTTGATTTTTTGTATCCCCGGACATCTACGCCTTTGTCATGTCCGTCATAAACCGGCTTAACGCCTGGACATAGGCTTTGGCAGACGCCGTGATGGTATCGTCATGCGTGGCCTTACCCACCCAGACCGGGGCAGCCAGGTGATAGTTAAGTTCATGGCCGTTGCCGCTGAGTACAACCAATGCTTCTGCCGCTGACGAGTGGGTCCGTCCGCGGTTGCTGGGTTCGTAAACCACGAGTTTGGGTTTTTCTTCACCCAGTCCCAGAACATCGTCAATGGCGCTGAATACCGCATTGATGGGACCGTTTTCACCCTTGAAGGGCTTGCTGGTCTTCTTTTCACCGTCAACGATCAGGACCACCTGGGCATGGCGGTCATTTGAGTTGGCAAACTTGTTGAACGCGTAATCCTCAAACTCGATATGGTCTTTTCCTGTGTACCTGAAGTCATCCCCGATCATACGCAGTTCCTTGTCCCCGTATGTGATGTCCCGGGACTTGATCACGGGCATGATCTGTTCCCGGACAAAGGCCTTTTCAAATTCAAATCCCAGCTCCTCAAGCCTGGCCGTGACGCCGGATACGCCGGTCAGCTTGGTGATCTGGTGGGTATTGCCTGTCCAGCCGATATCTCCGGGTGAGCAGGGCAGGTAAATATTCTCCCCAATGGCTTTGCCCTTTTTGTCTCCGTCGGAATGGACCCCTGATCCGTGGCGCAGGGCATTGGGCCCGATTCCCGGCGCGTTGTAGGGAATGGGTATAGAGCTTTCCCTTTCAATGAATCTTGCCACGGCATTGGTTTTTTCAAGCTTAAAGGAGGTAAAGAATTTCCGGTTGTAGCAAGGTTTCAATGAAAGGTTCATGATCACCTGCTCCAAAGGCGTATTGCCCGCTCTTTCCCCCAGGGAGTACCAGGTGCCTTCCACCTGCCTGATTCCCTGTTCAACGGCTGCAAGGGTATCTGCCACACTGACGCCGAAATCATTGTGGGCGTGAAAACTTAAGACCACGTCATCCGTGCCCTCCACAAGCATCTTAAAGTACTGGATGGCTTCCTGGATTTCAATTTCAATTCCCTTGGCCACGGTATGGGGAATGTTGATCACGTCTGCGCCGGCCTTGATCGCACGGCCATAGATTTTAGAGATATATTCCTGCAGAAAACTATGTTCCGGGTTCAGGGACTGGGACAAAGCCAGGATGGTGTTCTGGGCCGAGAATTCCACCCGGCCCTTACCGCCTGTCAGCTCCTTTGCATAGGCCACTGCCCGGGAGGCTTTTTCAATTTGCTCATTGGGATCTGCCTTATATGCCCGGATGGATGCCTCGTCAATGTTAAGGGTGAATACGTGGATGGTGGGATTGGGATTATTTTCCAGGGCCTGCCATGTTCGATTAATATTTTCAAAATCCATGGTGGTCAGTCCGCAGATATAGGGACCCTCCACTGTATCGGCAATCTGTTTCACTGTATCGAATTCCAAGGGGGTTGAACTGGGAAACCCAACCTCTATGGTGCTGATCCCCGTATCTGCAAGAAACCGGGCAATTCTAAGCTTTGAATCCCCTTTAAAGGTTACCCCGCCCTGCTCACCATCCCGCAGGGTGGTGTCAAAAATTTCGACTTCCTGCCTGGCCCCGCCCGGAATCCGGGCCCGGTCCACTTCCCATGTTCCCGCTTCATTTTTTTTGATCGCCATGTTCTTCCCCTTTTTTATGTTGGCTAAAATAAAAAAAGCCGTTATCTGCCCGGCAGGGGCTGATAACGGCTTTTGCTTTCACTTATGGATATTATGCCACTAAGAGCCCCGTCGCCCGGAGGTGTTAAGAACCACCTCCTCAATAAGAAGCAGGGATAGTAGTAGGCTGGTAAAATTCATAGTTAATTTATTCACTTTAATTAAATCTAATTTATTATATATAAATTAAATGAAGTCAAGAAAAAAATGACGGCCTTCCAAATGCATGACAGATTAAAGACCCGCTTTTTTTAAAAAGGAATACCTTCTTCATCATCATCATCATCAGGATCATAAGGCATCATTTCGTTCATAAGATCAAAAAAGACCCCCAGGGATTGGGATAAATTTTTTATAATCCGGCTATGGGTTTCCTTTGTATTAATATCTTTTGTCTTGGACATTATTTTCAATTCAGCAGCCAGTTCTTTTGTTAAGCCAAAGATAATTTCTTCAGGATCCATGAGTTTTTCCTCCAATTTTGGTCATTAAATTTTTTTATCCCGTACGCCTGTTTCTGTTTTATTCAATCCACATTCAGCACAACGGAAAAACAGCTGAACGCGGCCCATACAGAATCGCCCACACCAAGACCCAGCCATCGGGATCCCTGGGTTGACACCAGGGCGCATAATGCTGTTCCGTCCTTGATACGCACGATATATTCCGTATTAATCTGTCCGGCATTGATCTGCTCAATCATACCATAAAACCGGTTCTCGGCGGTGCATTCCGGCTCTTTTTCCCCGTTGTACAAAATCACCAGGGGGGCTTTGACCTCGGCCATAATCAGTCTTGATTCTTTTAATGAAAGCCGTTCCACGCTGCTGTTGGTGATCATTGCCTCAATGGTGTCACCTCCGGCGGTTGTCAATGTGACCCGGGTCTGGATGTCTCCTTTTTGAAGGACCTGAATTTTGCCGAAAAATGAATTCCGGGCACTGGTTTTACGCGACGCTTCCCTTTCGATAAAAAGTTTTGTGACCTGGGCAATGTCCTCTTTGGAAAAAGAGACATAGGCACTAGTCAGGTTCATGCTTGAATGACCCAGCATGGTCTGTACGGCCGGCATGGGCATATTGCGCTGCATCAACTCCACAGCCCTTGCCTTCCGGATCATTTCCGGGCTGCCAAGCTTCTTGGGAAAGCCTAAAGCCTGGGCCCGCTCGTAAAATTTGCGCCGGACAAACCCAGGATCAATATTGAATTGCTTTTCCAGAAACCGCCTGAATGACGGATCGTTAAGCATCTGTTCAAGTTCAGAAGCAAGGGGGCTGGAAATCCTGACAATTCTCGGTTCTGTACGGGTATCCGGCTCCCCAATACCCAAATCCACCAACTGCCGGTTAAAATCAATCCGCTTAAGAGGATCAAGGGCCAGAATTTCATTCAACTTTGCACCCGTGTACCGGATCAGCAAAAAGATGACCAGAATACGGCGGCGGGACAATTGGACATCTGCCCGGGGAGATTGCCTTGCCCATGCCCTGAATGCCTGCTCCAGACGGTCAAGCTGGACCGAATCCAGGCAATGGCCTGTCTCTGGGATCGAAACCATGCGTCCCTGGTCCATACGGCCCTGGGAGAGTGACTGGGGGGCCGGTAACGGGGCGTCAGCGGTTGTTTTATAATCCATATTACGCTCTCTTTTATTCGCAAGTAACCCTTCTGTTTTATTTTTATAGCACAGGTGCGCATAAAGACAGGTGACTTTTCTTGACAAGTGATTATTTTTTTTATAAACTAACACGAAAATATTATTTATCGTGTTATAAATTAAAACCCAAGGTCATCAAAAGGAGGCAACATGATTTTTCATACAGCCGGCATTGAAGTCCAGCCCTGGATTCCGCCATTGGTGGCGTTCGGGATTTCATTTTTCACATCCATGGGCGGCATATCCGGGGCCTTTCTCCTGCTGCCGTTTCAAATGTCATTTCTGGGATATGTCAATCCTTCGGTCAGTGCAACCAACCAATTGTTCAATATTGTCGCTATTCCCAGCGGTGTATTCCGGTATTGGCGGGAGGGCCGAATGGTATGGCCCCTGACCTGGGTGGTGGTCCTGGGTACCCTTCCGGGTGTATTTCTAGGGGCATTTCTGCGGGTGGCATATCTGCCGGATCCGACCCGGTTTAAATTGTTTGCATCTGCGGTTCTGTTTTATATCGGGGTCAAAATGACAAAGGACTTACTGAAAAAAAACAATGCAGAGACCCGTCCCCCCACCACCCATGTACTGCAATCTCAGGGCATGGGTGGCCGCCATTTTTCCCGGCTGGCTGATCCGGAGGATCGTTTTTCAACCGGTGCAACACATCCGGAAGTCTCCCGGTTTAATCTGAAACGAATCAGCTACACCGTTGACGGCCAGGCGTTTGACATATCGTTTTGGGGTATCTTCAGCCTCAGTTTCATCGTGGGCATTGTGGGAGGGGTATATGGTATCGGCGGGGGATCCATCATTGCCCCGTTTTTTGTAACATTTTTCAGGCTACCGGTTCACACCGTGGCAGGTGCCGCACTCATGGGAACCTTTATTACCTCAGTCGCCGGGGTTGTCTTTTACCAGCTGATCGCGCCTTTTTTCCCGGGCATGTCCGTAGCCCCGGACTGGGGTTTGGGCCTCTTGTTCGGACTTGGCGGAATGGCCGGGATGTACCTGGGCGCGTACTGCCAGAAATATGTTTCAGCCAACCTGATCAAATTGATGCTCACAGGTATTATTCTCTTTACCGCAATCCGGTATGCGGCTGAATTTTTAGGCATTTAAGCCCCTCAGGAACCAGTCAGAGCCTGATTCTATCGTTCAAGTCAGGCTTTTTTTCTGAGGCGCTGCCAGGCACGGGTGCCTAACATTGAATTCGGCCAGGCATCCACCATCTGTATTTCCGAACTAAACTCAAATTACAACCACGGAAAATATCGGAGAGCCGAATTTATCTTTCCTAAAATCCTTGATCTGCCGTGGAACAGCACAAAGGGGTTGGCCTGCATCAACCCTTGAGCCGGGTATGTTGGTGATAATCATTGATGGGTTGATTTTCTACATTGCCCTGCTGAATCAAGGGAATAGGGTTTGTTCATAAGTCTGCTTATGATATACTGGCACAAGAATTTTGGAAATTAAAACAATTAGGATAGGAATTTAAAGCATATGTGTTTGGCTGTGCCTTCAAAGATTATTGAAATTAACGATGCCGTGGCAAAGGTGGCTGTGGATGGGGTGGTCCGGGAGGCCAGTCTGATGCTGCTTGATGATGCCGGTATTGGGGATTATGTTATTGTTCATGCCGGATTTGCCATTTCAAAGGTGGATGAAGAAGCTGCGCTGCAAACCATTGCAGACATGCGCAGAATACTTGGGCTGGGCGCTGGTCCGGCCTGATTCTTTTAAATGCGTTCTTCCGGTCTGTCGGCAAAAAAGATTGAAATTTCAGGGGTGGTTCAGGGTGTTGGATTCCGCCCCTTTTTATTTGGTTTGGCCCGGGTGCATCATCTTTGCGGCCATGTGTCCAATACCGCCTCTGGTGTGGCGCTTTTTATCCAGGGCGCGCCAAAGGACCTGGAAGCTTTTCTTTTGGATATCCCTGAAAAAAAGCCGCTGCTGTCACAGATTTCACGCATGGTATCAACGGATACACCCCCTTTGGATCTGGCTGATTTTACGATTGCTAAAAGCCGGGATGCCCGGACCCGGTCTGCCCTGATATCCCCGGATGTGGGGGTATGCCCTGATTGCCTCAAAGAGATGCAGGATCCTGCTGACCGCCGGTTTGAATACCCGTTTATCAATTGCACCAATTGCGGGCCAAGATACACCATTATCCGGGATATTCCCTATGACCGGCCAAAAACGTCCATGAAATCCTTTACCATGTGCCCGGACTGCCGCAAGGAATATGAAGATCCCTTAAACCGGCGGTTCCATGCCCAGCCCAATGCCTGCCCTGTTTGCGGGCCCCATGTGTTTTTGCTCAACAATAAGGGAAAACAGGTGGACGGGAATAATCCGGCCCAGGCCGTGGTTCTTGCGGCCCGGTTTCTAAGGCAGGGAAAAATCGTTGCAATCAAAGGGCTGGGCGGGTTTCACCTGGCCGTGGATGCAGCCAATGCAACGGCTGTTGATCTGCTGCGCCAAAGAAAAAAACGCCCCCATAAACCCTTTGCCCTGATGGCGGCCCGGGATTCGTCCCTGTTTAACCATGTTTGCATGGACGGGGATGAAAAAGCGCTGCTTGGGTCCTGTCACCGGCCTATTGTATTGTTGAGAAAAAAGACATTCCCCCAATCCGCGGGCACGGGGCTGGCCTCGAATCTGGCACCGGACAATCTTTGTCTGGGTATCATGCTGCCCTATACACCGCTGCACTGCCTGCTTCTGGACAAGGGCCCCGATATCCTGGTCATGACCTCGGGAAACCGGTCCGGTGACCCCTTGTCCATTGACAATGCCGATGCCCTGGATGCCTTTTCCCATATTGCGGACTATTTTCTGCTCCACAACCGGGATATCTATTTCAGGGCGGATGACACCATTGCCAGGATCCAGCAGGGAAACGTGCGGTTTCTGCGCAGATCCAGGGGATATGCACCCCTGCCCGTGGATATAACACCGCCTGCAGATGACGGACTTGGCCATATCCTTGGCTGCGGGGCCGGTATGAAATCCGCCATATGTCTGACCCGGGACCGGTACGCCTTTTTAAGTCCGCACATTGGCGATCTGGAATCAATGCAGGCCCACAATTTTTATAACGCCACCATTGAACATATGCAGAAAATTCTGGATATCCGGCCTGTGTGTGTGGCCCATGATCTGCATCCGGGATATTTTTCTACACAATTCGCCAAACTGCTCAGGCGGCAGGGTCTTCCCCTGATAGGGGTCCAGCACCACCATGCCCATGCCCTTTCCTGTATGGCGGAAAATCATCTGGACGGAAAAGTGCTTGCCCTGACCCTGGACGGCACCGGCCTGGGTACGGATGGCCATATCTGGGGCGGCGAAGTCCTGGCCTGTACCTATGATGGGTTTGAGCGCCGGGCCCGGCTCAATTACCTGCCCATGCCCGGGGGGGATGCGGCGGTGACAGCACCCTGGCGCATGGCGGTTTCCCTGTTATATAAAGTGTATGGGCCTGGGATGGCAGATCTGGATATTCCCTTTGTCCGGTCCCTGGATAAGCGCAAGCTTGCATTTTTAATTCAGATGATGGACCGGCAGGTGAACAGCCCTTTGACATCCAGCACAGGCCGCCTGTTTGATGCAGTATCCGCCCTTTTAATGGTCTGCCACGAAATTTCCCATGACAGCCAGGCCGCCATTGCCCTGGAAGCGGTTGCGGATTTTGAAGAATCGGCAAGCACAGCTTACCCCTTTGGCATGAAAACCGGGGCTGACGGCTGCTGGATTATGGATGCCGGTCCCTGGGTGAGGCAGATGGTGGCGGATATTAAACGCAGTGTGCCCCGGGGCCGGATTGCAGCCCGGTTTCATCTGACCCTGTCCGGTATGATGGTGGAGGCCGTTGCAAGGGTGGGGCAGAAAACCGGCCTTGACCGGGTTGTTCTGTCCGGCGGGGTGTTCAACAATGATACGGTTTTTTCCCGGATAACGGGTATGCTTGAAGCAAAGGGCTTTAAGGTATATA
>NZ_JBFXHE010000065.1:0-15128 GCF_050177295.1 Desulfobacter sp. | reverse complement strand
AACTCGTCACAGATGACATCGGTGTAGCCGGATGAGGCAAACAGGCTGACCTCCCGGGTGGCTTTAAATTCGGCAGAGAGCTCAGCGCCTTTGGAAGTGGCCTGAGCCAAAATGGAGACTCCCAAATCATCGGACGGGGTCATGCACAGATTGATCCTAACTCAAAAGTTAAAAATAATATGCAATGCCGATGCCCAGGATACGGCCCCTGGCTGGTGTGCCTGCAAGGACGGTGCTGCCGTCGATCACCGATGTGCCAAGATTGTATCCGTAAAGATCGTATGTTTCATCAAAAAGGTTGTCGCACCACAAATAAAATTCCAGGTGTTCGCTCATGATTCCAATGCGCAGATCCAGCTTGTTGTATGCATCCAGTTCAAAGCTGTTTTCCGGGTCCCCTTGTCTGTCGCCGACATACCGGTTGGTCACTGATGTATAAAGAGACGGGGAGGTCATCCCCCAGAACGGCGGTAAGGATAGGTTATGGGAGATGGATACCGTGGCATTCCATTTTGGAGAATAGGGAACACAATTTTCCTCTTTGACATCCTGAGCGTTTGCAGGAACTCCTGTAATCTGGGCATCTGTGTAACCGGCTCCGGCAGTGATGGTAAACCCTTTCCCAGGCTTCCAGAACCCTTCTACCTCTACGCCTTTTGTTTCCGTGTCATTGTTGGCCACGGCCTGGGTTAAAGTGACCATATCAACATAGGAGACATGGTCGTCTTTGACATCATTGAGAAACAAGGCTACATTAACGCCTGCGCGTTTATCAGGGCTCTGGGTTTTTATTCCCAGTTCATAGCTGTTGATTTGGGCGGCATCCACGGTCAGGTCCGAATTATCGCCCATGAATATGTACCTTGTGGCAATGTCCTGATAGGCTTTTGCCTTATATCCCCTGGCATAGGTGAAATACGTATTGAAATCCGGGCTAACGGCATAGCTGACTGACGCCCTGCCCGTGGCAAAGGAAGAACTCATTTCATCGGAATCCGAGGCAGGACCGTAATACCCGGCATAAGGATTGGCCGCCGACGGGGTCCAGTTGGAATCATATTCCTTTTTTCATCATTTCCCTCCTGACTTATCTGTCCCTAATATAACAAAAAAAATAAATATATTTGACCTGCCTAATAAAGACAGGTATCTATCATAAAAACATTATTACCTGCTTACGTTTGGTCCACTTTTTTTGCGTTTAATCCATTTTGCGGAGTAAGAGATGGTTTCAATGGAAATGCAGCAACTGACTGACGGTTCTATGTGCTGGGAAGACGGACGGCTTCATTCAGTCCGTTTGAATCCCAGCTACGGAACCGGCTGGCTCTCAAAAGTAACATATTTCCAAAGCGGCATATCCATGGTTATCCAGGATTTTTCCTTGTACGGGGACGGGGAAATCCGGTTGTCCAGAGGGAAAGATGACCTGCCTTTTATCGGATTTTTTACATGTTTTTCCGGTGTCAGCCAGGTGTCTTATCCCGAACCCAGGGTACGATTGGGAAAAGGATTCTCCAACATCGAATATTCCGACTATAAATCTGCTGCGTCCATGGACGTAAAGAGCAATACACCTGTCCGCACGCTCATTGTATGTGTGAATCCTGAAATTTTTACAAAACTGACGGGCAAGTGCAGTGAAGACCTGGTTGAGGCGCTGGACATGCTTGACTTCAACGCCGGTAAAAAAAAGAATTTTGCCAGATCCAGAAGTTTGGATTTTGCCCAGAAAATATGTGGGCACCAGGCGTTTAATTCCTTTACAGCCACCCCGGATGACACTCTTTTTATAGAGGCCAAGGCCCTTGAACTGGTTGCACTGCAATTACGGCAACTGGAGATATTGACAGGAACGGCCCCCCGGTCTGAACCTGCGGATACAACTACGCCCAGGCAACAGACGAGGATAGTTTTGAATATGACCCGGAATATACCTGGAATTACGAACTCGGGATTAAAACAGACTGGTTTGATAAACGGCTCATTGCCAATGCATCGGTCTACTATATTTCCATGGAAGACAAGCAGGTATCCCAGTATACAGCCGGTGGGGCCGTTGTTGCCATTTCAAACGCAGCAGAAGCCCATTCAAAGGGGATAGAACTTGAACTTAAGGCCAAGCCTATCAAAGGATTAGAGCTGTTTGCCACCTTTGGATATGTGGATGCCGAAATTGATGAGTGGGCGTCAGGATCTTCGGATTACTCAGGAAACAAGATGCCCAATACGCCGGACTACACATACAGTTTAGGCACCCAATACCATCATGTATCCGGATTTTTCGGCAGGGTGGATTTCCTGGGGACAGGAGAAATGTACGGAAATGTTCAAAATGACAACCATGTAGAACTTGGCGACTACTGTCTTGTAAATTTTCGGATGGGTTATGAATCTGAGAAATATGATGTCGTTTTATGGTGTAAAAACGCCTTTGATGAGGAATATTACACCTCAGCCTTTGATTATGGTGCCACAGAGCCCATCGGCGTAGCCCAGAACGGTGATCCGAGAACTGTCGGGGTTACCGTCACGTATCGGTTTTAATTGATTCCCGATAAACTTCTGGGGAGATCCATGGTATTTCCCCAGAAGTTACACCCATCATTCTTTATTTGTTTTAATTTTAGAAGCTTGCCTGTCTGCCTTTTTGCCGCAAGAACTTCCCGAACAAGGGTCAATGGCAGATTTCACATCAGGCTGTATCCTTATCCGTGTTGAAATTTGAACTGCCCGACCATCTGGTCGGGGCTCTCTGCCATTTGGGAAAGTTCAGATGCACTGGCTTTCACCTGGTCGCTTGATATTCTCATCTCTTCACTAGCCTGACTAACGCTGGATGAAATTTCTTTTGTGGTGGAAGTCTGTTCTTCAAAAATGTTATGAGAGCAAAAAATACAGATTTTTTAAGAATCGGTGATCCGGGGCTTGTGTGCTTATATGATCATATCGTATTGTTTTGCAGCATATTTTTACAGGAGGTCAAAAAACTTGCGCACCGTGTATGCAATAAAACGCAATGGACTGGAGTACTTATTTAAGCCATGAAAACACTTCACCTGATCCGCCATGCCAAATCCAGCTGGACAGACCAAAGCCTTGTCGATATTGACAGGCCCCTGGCCCCAAGGGGCATCCGGGCATGCGCTGTAATGGCGCCTGAAATTGCAAAATCAGGCTGTAATTTTTCCAATGTTTTCACAAGCCCTGCGGCCCGGGCCAGGGAAACCATTGAAAGGATTTCCGGCAATCTCAAAGGGTTCTCTTTTACCTGGACCGTGGCAGAAAAACTATACACCTTCAGCGCCCACGACCTTTTGGCATTTTGCCGGGATGATCTCCCCGCAACTATTGACCAGGCTGTTATTGTGGGCCATAATCCGGCGTTTCATGATTTTTGCAGCCAGATGGGAGACACACCCCTGGAAAAGCTGCCCACCTGCGCCTATGTCCGGCTGGAACTGGACGCGGATGCCTGGGGCTTTATCGGCCCGGGCAGAATGCGGCTCACTGGATTTTTAACCCCAAAGATGTTCCGGTGATGGAGATCGTCCAGGATTGTAACCAAGATAAATTCATCCGCCAGTATTTTCCCGGCCAGAAGAAAATCATCACCACGGCCATGATAGCCAAAGCCTATGCAGATATCATCCAAAGCCTTGACCGGAAAACAAAGCACCCAGGTGACGGCCATGACCTTCCACGGTCTTGCCATGCGCATCACGGGCCGCTGTCTGCTGGACCCATACAATGGGCAAAACCAAAACCGGGAGATTAATTTCAACCTGGTGATTGACGAAGCTGTTGAGATTCTTGAAGGCAAAATGGAGATCCCGGGTGTGGACACAAATCAGGCCCGGCAGTACCTGCTGGCCCGGTACCGTTAATTCTGGTGGATGAGTACCAGGACATAGACGCACGCCAGTACCGGTTTATTACGGCACTCACCGGCCGGTTGGCATCCAGTGAAGATGCAAAAATCGCCATCATGGCCGTAGGGGATGATGACCAGAGCATTTACGGATTCAGGGATGCCAACGTCAAATTCATCCACCAGTTCAAGGAAGATTACAAGGCCCAAGAATTTTATCTCACCGAAAACTATCGCTGCCTCAACCCGGACCGCCAATGGGTGGGACGCCTGTCCCAGAAAGGCGCTGAAAAATGGAAACAGCATTGAACAGTGGTATCTGCCCATTGTGGAGATCCTTCACAGGACTTGCCCCCCTTAACAGAATCCATAACAAACGCGGCACCCGGGTAACTGATTTTGCCGGAATGACTATGGCAATGTAGAAAATACAGTTAATTTCCAATAAATTTAGGTTTGAAATTACATAAAAAAAATGTTTAACTGAATAATGTGGTATAAAAAAGAGAATCACCATTATCGTATAATTTTAAACCATAAAAAAAGAAAAGCTTATCAAAAAGGGATTTTCACCATGGGTATTCGTGCGAAACTTAATTATAATTTACAGCTATTTCTACTTATTGCATTTTCCTGCCTTGTCATAATTGTTAACCGTGAAATCAAACAAAAAGATACGCATATTACCAATGAGATTGTGAATAATGTTATTAAAAAAGACGACCAGTTGATAAATTCTCTTACAGAAAATTTTCAAAATATTGAAAAAAAACTTGAGCTGTCAACAGAAACTACCAAGAAAATCGTCACAGATCTTTATATCATATCGTATGGTACGCTCACAAAATCAATAGCCAATCAAATCTTCCCCCATGTGATCGATTTTGAAATAGAAAAAGCTCAGAAAAATATTGAAACAATATTAAAAGAAAATCCGGCTATTTCCTGGATACAATTTGCAACATCCAAATCTCCTTCCGAAGATGAAAAGTACAATATGGGAAATCACCTTACCGGAGCCATGCAAAAGGAATTTACCCACACCATCCAGAATGATTTTAATTATTTGAACGTCAAGCTTCAGGTTAACCTGGCAAGTATGGAAGCGATCTCTAAAATCGAAGCCATGTTTTCTGAAATTAATAAAAAAAATCATGAGGTGGTCTCCGGCATAACGAATCAACAGACCCTGGCGATTAATAGTATCAAAAAATTCTCATCTACCCTTTCAAAACAAGCACAGAAAAATTTAAATGTTAAATTAATTGCCATTATGGCGCTAACATTTATTATTGTCGGTGGTTTCATGTTTTTTGTGGCCAGTTCCATTGTCAAGCCGATTTTGACCAGTGTGCGATTTGCCGAACAGATTGCAAAAGGAGATTTTACGGAAACCATCCAAATAGATAGAACGGATGAGATCGGAACACTCGTAATGTCTTTAAATAAAATGGTTTCGAGTTTAAGTAAAATTTTTACCGAGTTGCAGGGGGAGGCTAAGCTGTTATCCAAATCTTCCCAGAATTTATCCAACGTATCTGACAATTTGTCTTCAGTTTCAAATAAAACCGATGCCAATGCAAAAAGTGTTTATGATGCGGCTCAAACAATGAATGCAAATATCAATGACGTACAGCAGGCAGCTCAACTGGCTGCATCCAATGTTGAATTTATTGTTAAGTCTACGGATGAAATGAATTCCATCATTGCAACATCTGTTAAAGCGTCAGACGATATGAGAGGGATAAGTTCTCATGCATCTGAAAAAGGGCAGACCGTCTTACAGACGACAATCGCCCTTGGTGAAAGTGCAAAAAGCATCACAAAAATCACAGAGACTATTACTGATATCTCTGAAAGTACGAATCTACTTGCACTCAACGCCACAATTGAGGCCGCGAGGGCAGGAGAGGCAGGTAAAGGGTTTGCTGTGGTTGCCACTGAGATCAAAGAACTTGCCAAGAAAACAACAGAGGCAACCATGGAGATTAAACAGCATGTGGGAGGAATTCAAAAAGCATCTGAACAGGCCTTGGATGAAATTTCTGAAATCACCCGGTTGATAGGCGATATTGATCAGCGGGCTGACAGTGTTGCTGAGTCTATGGACGTGCAATCGGAAAAAACAAAGGAAATCTCCGACAATATCTCCTCCGTGTCTGTCGGGATCAAAGAAATAACAACCCGTATTTCGGAAAATGCCGTATTTTCAGACAATATAACCAATGAAAGTAAAATGTTGACCCAGGCATCAGCAATTACCTCTGAAGAGAGTTTGAATGTGAAGCAAAAAAGTGATGAATTAAATAAAATCGCATCTAAGTTGTTCAAAACCGTAGAACGGTTTCAATTATAACCACTAAAGCAGAGTTTTTAACTTTAACAGGATTATTACCGTTTCAAAATTACAGGAGGAAAAACAAGATGATTAAAAATTTAACCTGCTCATTAATTGCTTTTTTCGTATTTCTGCCAACTTTTGTATGCGCTGACACACCGTGTAAGCTTGTTATTTATTGTGGAATTACTATGGTGAAACCCATGGTTGAAATTTCAAAAGAGTTTGAGAAAGAAACCGGGTGCCAAGTACAATTTGTCAAAGGGGGATCAGGAAAGCTGCTGTCATTGCTTTTAGAAAATAAAAACGGAGATCTGTTTTTACCTGGTGAAGACTCATATATTCAAAAATTGGAATCCGAGCACCCGGGGTCAATAGTTGATAAATCACAAGTAGGATACAACCAGGCTGCGATTCTTGTAAAAAAAGGCAATCCCAAAAAAATCCCTGCAACGCTTTCCGCTTTGACCGATGACCGTTTTAAGGTAATAATCGGATCTGCTGAAAGGGGCAGTATTGGAAAAGAAACAAAAAAAATCCTCACAAATTATGGCAATTTTGATCAGGTGATGAAAAAGGCCACAGTCACCCTGCATTCACAGAGCCTGGTGAATGCAATCAAAGCTGATAAAGCAGATGTAAGCATTAATTGGTACGCCGTTTCCACATGGCAGGAAAATGTGGACTATGTGGATGGGTTGCGTATAGATGAAAAATTTGCCCCAAAAAAGAAGCTGATACTGGCGGTATTGACAGGCTCAAAAAATCCGGATCAAGCAAAGGCTTTTCTTGCCCTCACTACTTCTGAAAAGGGGCATGCCTTTTTTAAAGAATATGGTTTGTCTGACTGAGTTGGATCCTTACGATGGACTTCACCCCGAATGTTTCATTCATGGGATTTCAAGGCCCTATAAAACATTCGGGGGAAAGATTATATTGAAGCGAATAAGGTATGGGACACCGCCGCTCCCCAAAGCACAGATAATCACACAACTTTTCCGTCTTTCCAGAACGGCGACATCTGCCGCAATCTGTCAATGGCAGGGACCAGTGTCTGCACGATGGTGTCCATTTCCGCTTTGGTATTATAGTGGGACAATGAAAACCGAATGGTGCCGTGGGCTGATTTAAAGGGCACCTGCATGGCCATGAGCACATGGGAAGGATCCAGGGAGCCCGAGGTACAGGCAGAACCCGAAGAGGCGCATATGCCGGCCTGGTTCATCAGCATGAGGATGGATTCACCCTCAACGGCATCAAAGCCGATGGACAGGGTATTGGGCAGGCGGTTTCCCCTGTTCCCGTTCACGGACGTCGCGGGGATGGCTTCCAGAAGCCGTGTCTCAAGGTAATCCCGGACCTCCCGGACCTTGGTCGCCATCAGGGGAAGATGCGCTTTTGCAAGTTCACAGGCCTTACCCAAAGCAATGATGGATGCAGTATTTTCCGTGCCGCCCCTGCGGCCCTTTTCCTGGTGGCCGCCAATGAGAAAAGGTGAAAACTTGATCCCCTTTTTGACATACAGCACGCCAATACCCTTGGGTGCATGGATTTTATGTCCTGACAGAGAAAGCATATCCACCCCCGCAGCCCTAACGTCAATGGGAATCTTGCCCGTGGCCTGGACCGCATCAGTATGAAACCAGATCCCCTTTTCCTTTGCCTTTTCTGCAATTTCTGCAATGGGAAAAATTACCCCTGTTTCATTATTGGCCCACATGACGGAAATAACGGCAGTATCATCGGACATGGCCCTGTAAAGGGTGTCAAGGTCCAGGCGCCCCTTGTTGTCCACCGGCACAAAGGTCACCTTGTACCCCTTTTTTTCCTGGAGGTGAAAACAAAGACTTCTGATGGCCGGGTGCTCAACTGCCGTGGTGATAATATGTTTTTTCCGGGGAAATGCGCTGATGGCCGCGTTAATGGCTGCATTATCGCTTTCAGTGCCGCAGGCGGTAAAAATAATCTCGCCAGGGTCTGCATTGATCAGGTCTGCCACCTGTGCCCTGGCCTGCCCCACTTTTTTATTTACTAAATCCGCAAAGCTATACATTGAGGACGGGTTGCCGTAAAACTGCCCTAAATACGGCAGCATTTCTTCGATCACTTCGTCAGCCACCCGGGTGGTGGCGTTATTATCGATGTAGATCATATCAATCCTTTTTTTAAATCAATCTGCTGCCGAAGATGTTTCCATGGATGCCCTGGTCTTGTGGACAATTTTTTCAATTCTATCCAGGCATTTGCCGCACCCGCCGCCTGCTTTAAGATAATTGGTCACATCTTCGGTATTCTCAAGGCCATTTTTTTTAACGGCATCAATGATTTCAAGGTCTGTCACATCAAAACATTCGCATACCATCTCTCCTGGTTTTTCAAGGATCTGAATCCCGCGGAAATCGGCAATGGCTTTTTTAAGGGCGGCCTGGCCCATGACCGAACAATGCATTTTTTCCTTGGGCAGCCCGCCCAGGTAATCGGCAATGTCGTCATTGGTTACTTTGGCGGCATCATCCAGGGTCATGCCCTTGATGATCTCGGTTAACGCCGAGGAGGAGGCCACGGCGGACGCACAGCCAAACGTCATAAAAGAGGCGTCAATGATTCTTTCATTCTCATTTACCTTTAATTAGAGTTTAAGTGCATCTCCGCAATTCAAAGACCCTGTTTCACCAATGGCGGTGGCACCTTCATGCGCTCCCACAGTCCTTGGTTTCAAAAAATGTTCCATAACCTTTTCCGAATAATTCCACATATCTGCCCTCCTTTTATCCTTCAAGTGATCATCCATTTAGCAAGATGAATTTCTTTTTAAGAAAATACTACATAGTGGTAGTTTGTCAATCCAGTCTGAAAAAATTTAAAGATCGGTTCAGGCGAATCCGTGCCGGAGCTGCATCCAGATCAAAAACAACATCCCGGACAATAATTTCAACCCCCTTCAACCTGGCCTGCATGAGCTTTTCTGCATATTCCGGATCAATGTCAGCCGCCGGGGTAAAGATATGGGCATCTGTGCGCTGGACAAAGAAAAACAGGACCGCCCTGTGTCCGTTGGCGACAAGGGCCACAAGTTCCTGGATATGCTTTTGTCCCCGCATCGTAACGGCATCGGGGAACCTGGCCACTCCGTTTTCCACCAGGGTGCAGTTTTTGATTTCCACAAAACACCGTTTTCCGTTGTTATCTTCCAGCAGCAGGTCCAGGCGGGTATGTTCGGATGTTTTGACCTCTGTCCTCACCCGGCTGTAACCGGAAAGCTCCGGTACCAGACCGTTTTCCACAGAGGCCCTGACCAACCGGTTGGGCACAAGGGTATTAATACCGATGAACGTGCCGTCAATCCGGGTAAGTTCCCAGGTGTATTTAAGCTTTCGTTTCAGGTTGGTGCTTTGTGATATCCACGCCTCGGCACCCGGACGGGCACAGCCTTTCATGGACCCTGAGTTGGGGCAATGGGCAGTAACCACGCCACCGGTTTCCAGTTCAATATCAGCCAGAAAGCGTTTATAGCGTTTCAAAAGCGTTCCCTTGATCAAAGGCGGAAATTCATATCCGTTATAAATCATAAACGTCGTCCTTTAAAAACTTTTTCAGCTCAGCCATATCAAGCCCGTCACGGATTCCGAACCGGGTCAGGCAGAAATCATATTTCACCGGGTCATCAGGATTGATCTGCCTGAAGCCTTCGGTAATCTGGGCAGCACAGATCCCGTCGGCACTGCGGCGTTTTGTAAATCCAAGCATATGTCCGATTTTAAACATGTGCGCATCCACAGGACAGGTCAGTGCTGCTGCCGGTATATTGGACCAGCCCCCCGGATCCACCTGATCCTTGCGCACCATCCACCTTAAAAGCAGATGACTTCGCTTGCAGGCAGAGGTTTTTCCGGGATCAGCCAAAAGATGTCCGGCATCCCCTGCCCGCAAAACCCGGGTCCTGATCCGGACAAGTCCTTGAAACAGATCTGTCCCATCATCCTGATCCACAGTAAAACAGGCACCCAGGGATCCGTAATCTGCAATAACCGCCTGAAGTCCCATAATCAGGGCGCTTAAGTGATCCCCTGTGGCAAACCGGTATTTAAAGTTTTGGAACATGCCGGCAATGTTTTCCGGATCAGTATTCATTACAAACCCGCGAAGGTCAGGTCCCATCTTGTCAAGCACAGCCGCCACAGCCTGCATGATCATGGCCACCCGGCCATATGCCAGACTCGATGCAATGAGTCCTGCGATCTCCCTGTCCCGGACATCCGGATAGTTGTAAAGAAACAACAATGGATCAGGATCAACATACTGTTTCCGGTTATATGTCGAATAAAGCTGGTCCAGCTTTGATCTCAGTTTTTGTACGCCAATTCTCATGTCAACACATTAAGCAAAATAGAGGCCAATCCATCTGAAAATAAAAATACGAAGAATCTCCATGCCCCCCGAAATAGCATGAAATCAGGCTTGTAAACTTTTAGATTGGCAGGTAGTATACTTAAAGCCTTTTTTAAAACCAGCTAAGAGCACTATGGACGTTAAATATATCAACCCATTTATCACTGCCTCTATAGATGTATTTTCCACATTTTCGGGCATTGAATCCAAACCCGGCCGCCCCACCATCAGGACAAGCCCCCTGATCGGCGAGGACATCAACGGCTTCATCAGCCTTAACGGCCACGGCATCTCCGGGTATTTCATAATCAATTTTTCACAGCCCTTTTTAACCCATATTCTTTCCACCATCTTTGATTCTTCCCAGGCCTCTCTGAACGAACTCCAGGACCTTGCGGGCGAACTAACCAATATGATTACCGGATCGGCCAAAGCAAAATTATCAAAAAGAGGATTTTTCTTTGATGTGGCTGTGCCCCAAATCAGTCAAGCAGTCCCTCCCATCCCCAAAGGTCTCAGGGGCAAGCCCATTATTGTGGTTCCCTTTAATACAAAATTCGGCAAATTCCAGATTCAGGCATCTCTTCTGGAAATCGAAGAAGATTTCCAAAAGATTACTCCCCCCGAAATAAAAGCCCCTCCGGGATATATTTCAGTGGCGGATTTTGCAAAACTGACCCGGATTGCTCCCATCAAGGTCAGACGTCTGCTGAAGACCGGTTTTCTCAAAGGGGAAAAGATATCTGCCACGCAATGGCATATTCCGGAAAAAGAATTGATAAAAATCCAGGGAGATCATCCGCCCCAAGTCTCATATGCACCCAAGGAGTGCCCGACTCTGTTGGCGGAATCTGTCAGCCTGGAAGAATTTTCAAAGCTATCCGGATTGCCGCCCACCAAGATAAAAAATTTTCTTCGAACCGGATTTATCAAGGGCGCCAAGGATGAAAACCAAGTCTGGTGGATTAAAAAAGAACAGGTGTCAAAATTCAAAAAAATTTAACTCAGATGTCATACCCAAACAAGCGGGCTCCCATTTTATACTGCTTTGTTTGCTATAAAAATATTAAACTAAAGAGAGCGAAACCATGAGCAATCAGAAAAAATGTCAGGAATTTTTAAATTTTATTCAACCACAGATTGGTCAGCAGATTCATGTCGGCCCCTGGCTTGAGATTGACCAGAAACGAATTAATGATTTTGCTGAAGTTACCGGTGATGTGCAATGGATTCATACAGATGTTCAGCGAGCCAAAGAAGAGTCTCCTTATAAATCAACAATTGCCCACGGGTATTTGACATTGTCCTTATTGCCTTATTTAACTGAAAGCAATCATCCTGATTTTTTTCAGAAAAATTATCCTGGCATGACGTATCGGGTAAACTATGGTCTTAACAGGCTTCGTTTTCCTTCTGCTGTTAAAGCCGGAGCCAAAATTCGGGCAAGAACGACAATTCATCAAGTAGAAGAGGTGAAGGGCGGTATACAGATCTGTTATCTTATTACCATTGATATTGACGGTGGTGAAAAGCCGGCTTGTGTTGCCGAATTTCTGGCACGCCTTTACCCTTAACCACAAAATTGGTGCCCTAAAGCTATCAACATGATTTGACCTGATACTTAAGTTAACTTATAACGTGAATGGGAGAATTTTAATCCCAGTAACTGTTACAAAAACCCTGGCGATATTTAATGGACCTAAATTTATAATTTATTTACGATGGAGGAAATCAGCGATGACAGCCACATTACCGGAACAGATGAAAGTGATTGAAATTACCGAACCGGGCGGTCCCGAGGCCCTTTCTGTGGGAAGCAGGCCTCTGCCCCAGCCAAAACCGGACGAGGTGCTGATCAAGGTGGCGGCTACCGGTGTAAACGGGCCCGATATAGTTCAGCGCAAAGGGCTTTATCCGCCGCCAAAGGGCGCATCGGACCTTCTGGGTCTGGAAATCGCAGGAACCATTGTTGCCGTTGGCAGCAATGTCAACGGCTGGTCTGTGGGAGACCAAGCCTGTGCCCTGACCAACGGCGGCGGTTATGCCGAGTATTGTGCCGTTCTGGCACCCCATTGTCTGCCGATTCCAAAGGGCTTGGGTCTGGTGGAGGCCGCGGGAATTCCCGAGACGTTCTTCACGGTTTGGAGCAATATATTTATGGGGGCCGGACTCAAAGACGGGGAAATCTTTCTTGTCCACGGCGGTTCCGGCGGTATCGGCTCAACGGCCATCATGCTTGGAAAAGCTTTCGGCGCAAAGGTGTATGCCACCGACAGCCCTGCAGAACGATGTGAAGCCTGTAAAGGTTTCGGTGCAGATCGGGTTATTGACTACAACACGGAAGATTTTGTTGAAATTGTCAGAAATGAAGTCAAGGGCGCCAATGTCATTCTTGATATTGTCGGAGGAGACTACATTGAACGCAATATCAAGGTGTCGGCCCCGGGTGCACGCATCGTTCAGATTGCATTTAACAAGGGCTCCAAAGTCGAGATCAATCTGATGCCCATCATGCTGAAACGTCTCCTTTACACGGGCTCCACCTTGCGCAGCCGCCCGGATGCCTCCAAATCTGAAATTGCGGCACAGCTCAGGGAGAATGTATGGCCGCTGATTGAGGCGGGAAAAATCAAACCAGCTGTCCACAAAACATTTCCCCTGGAGCAGGCTGCAGAGGCCCATCGGCTTATGGAAAGCGCAACGCATGTCGGTAAGATTATTCTCGAAATATGACCGTTTAAAGCGCATTAAAAACGCGACATGAGCCAAATTTAATATAAAAAATCCGTATGAGCCGTTCGAAATTGGCATCAAACTGTAAACAAATTGCATGAGACTGCCTTAAGCCGGGATGATATTTGCCTTGACACGATTTCAGACTGGGCCGTAGTATAGTCAAGTTATGATTACTTCAGCCCAAAAAGGAGGCGGGATGCTTCAGGATAAAAAAATCGGTTTCATTGGAAGCGGCAACATGGGAGAAGCCCTGGTCAGCGGGCTTGTGCTGTCCAAGGCAACCAGACCCGAAAATATCATCTGTTCAGATATTTCTCCCAACACACGCAAGGAAATTCAGAAAAAATACGGGGTGTTAACCACATCCAGCAATATCGAAGTCTGTGAAAAATCAGAAATTATTATCTATGCCACCAAACCCCAGATTCTGGGTTCCGTGCTCAAAGAGACCGCACCGGTCCTGGACAAATCCAAGCTTGTGATCTCCATTGCCGCAGGTGTGCCTTTGGCCGCCATTGCCGCAGGCCTTAAAAAGGAACTGCGTCTGATCAGGTCCATGCCCAATATCTGCGCCTTTGTCAAAGAGAGCGCCACAGCAGTGTGTGCGGGGCAGTTTGTCCAGGAAGGTGATGTGGAACTGGCCCGGGCGGTTTTTGATTCCGTGGGAAAAACAGTATTTATCCAGGAAAACATACTCATGGATGCGTTCACTGGATTGAGCGGATCAGGCCCGGCCTATATTTTTACCATTGTGGATGCCATGGCTGATGCCGGGGTAAAAATGGGGTTGTCCAGAAAAGATTCCCTGTTTTTATCCACCCAGACCGTGTTGGGCTCGGCGCGCCTGCTTCTTGAAAGCCGGGAACACCCGGGCCAGCTCAAAGACAGGGTGGCCTCTCCGGGGGGCACTGCCATTGCCGGCATCCACACCCTGGAACAGGGCGGGCTTCGCACTACCCTGATCAATGCAGTTGAATCCGCCACCAAACGCTCCATGGAACTAGGTGACATGATGGTAAAGGATTTTATAAAGAACTCGGAAGAGGAATAGTATAACCAAGAGGGAACCGGAGGATGGGTCAGGACGGTCCATCTTCCGGTTCCGGAAAAAAAGAACTCAACGCAGGTGAGTTTTATGTAAATGGCGGGTTACGCATCAAGTTCCTTTTTAAGCCAGTCCCTGACTTTCCCTTCGACGGCGTAAACCCCTTTGTACTTGCCGATACCTTGCATGAATTCCGAGACAACATCCTCGGGGAGATCAAAGCTGCCAAGTTCTTCGGAATCAAACCCCTTTCTCCTGACAAGGGTCAGAATGGGAGTTTTCTTCCAGGTGTTGATGACAAAATAGACGGTTTCATTGTTATTATCCCTGGAGTTGTAATAACTCTGGGAACGCAATGGCCCCCATTCCAGGTGCAGGGCAATGGCTTCTTCAGGGGTCATGTCCCAGTCTACTGAATTTATCAGGTTGTAATCTTTTTTTATGTCGTTGAGTCTCATATATGCCTCCTGTTTTTGCGGTTAATCTCCGGCTGTGAATAATTAAACAGCAAGCCTTGTGCCACATCGCAAATACAGAATGTATTACCTAATATAACAAGGAGTTAAAACAGAAGTCAGCCAGACTGGTTAAACACGAAACGCAAAATGATACAAAATAGAGACAGCCATACAGAGACATTTTTGTCTCTGTATGGCTGTATAACGATTGAAAAATTAACAAGGGTTTGGGGTGTTGTTGTTCAACCCAGACATTTAAAACTTTTCGGGCTGGCCCCGCAGACCGGACAG
>NZ_JBFXHE010000064.1:0-15200 GCF_050177295.1 Desulfobacter sp. | reverse complement strand
GTATCGGCCCAGCCGGGCAGACGCTCCTGATTGTAAGAATACAAAATGCTGGAAATGCCTTCATAAATCAAAGCATTCCCCCCGGGACCGCTGCTGCCGCCGGCAAGAATTCTTGCAAAGGAGGTTTTGCCCACGCCTGATGGCCCGAAAACAGCATTAAACCCTGGTGCGGCCATGGAAAAATTCAGATTTTCCAGGACTGGTTTGTCCGCCTCCGGGTAAGTGAAGGTCAGGCCCCTGCACTCAAAACGCATATCCTTCTCCAATGGATCATTTAAATAGGCTAATCCATACCGGGTCTGGCAGTAAAAATCAACTTTAAAGGGAGATTTGATCAGGTCAACCGCCCGGGCCTAGGAAAAAGCAAATGCGAATTGGGAACCGCATAAATTCTTTGCACAAAAATCTGTCTTCATGTATCATAATTTAAACTTATATGGTCTTAAAGGTCCGCACGATTTTTCGTTAATCCTCATTTTGCAGTATGTTGCAGTGGGTTCTCTTGTACCCGTTCGAGCGGACGTATACAAATCCATTCACATGTATAAAGATTAGGTTCATGATAAATTCAACAGATAAATTTAAGTCTGTCAGCAGCCTCATCGGCAGGGACGATGCCAAAGCCCGGATACACTCGATTTTTGAAGAAATCGGCCGTGGAGAGGGAAAAATCCTTCTGGTTCCAGGGCACTCCGGTACCGGGAAGACCTCCTTGGTCCAATGGCTTGCAAAACCGGTTAGGTTGGAAAACGGCCTGTTCGTGACGGGCAAGTTCAATCAGTATCACCAAAACACACCCTACTATGCCGTGGGTCAGGCGTTGAGCGCCCTGTGGCATAAGATATATCCCCTCATTGATACAGACCCCGGGCTGGAGGCCCGGCTGCGGGAAGCGCTCGGCGACCTGGGTTTTCTGCTGAGCAGTCTGATCCCGGAAATCAAGACGCTCTTTGGGGAAGTCCCCCGGTCCGAGGAGATCAGTTACGTTGAGGCCAGGCACCGCTTTACAACGCTGATCCGGAATTTTTTGAAAACCGTCTGCCTGCCGGAACATCCGGTAGTGGTATTTATCGACGACTGGCAGTGGGCGGACTCCGCCTCCCTTGAACTGCTCCGGGCACTCGGCGGGAAAAACAGGATTCGCTACTTCCTCCTCATCGCCTCCTTTCGGGACGAAGAGGTGGACGCCACCCATCCCCTAAGCCCGGTCATTGCCGATCTCAACCGCAGAACCGCCCCGCCGGAGGTACTTGAGGTCAAGGGCCTTAAGGCTCCGGCCGTCAAAAAGCTGATCGAAGACGCCCTGGAGGCGCCACTTGCACGGCCGGAGGCGTTTATCGACGAAATTATCGGGATTACCCGGGGCAACCCGTTTCATATCAAAACGCTGATCTCCTTCCTATACGACGAGGGAGCGCTTCGTTTGGATCCCGGCGACCGGTTGTGGCACTGGCACCTGGAACCAGACAGGCCCCGGGCCATTGTCGATCTGTTCGCCCGGCGTATTTCCCGTCTCGAACCCGAAAGCCGGGAACTCATCTCCATGGCCGCCTGCATTGGTAATTTTTTTGACCTTGATACATTGGGCCTCATCAGTCATCTGTCCGGCCCTAAGTGCCGGGAGCGCCTAACCCCTCTGTTAGAGGATGGGCTGGTGCTGGTACCCGGGAATGAAAACCAAGCGGCGTCCCCGGTGCCCGGGACTTCATTTATGTTCCTGCATGACAAGGTGCGGCAGGCCGCTTACCTCATGATTGATGCAGACAAACGGCCTGGGCTCCACCTTGAAATTGGCCGGCTGCTGCTTGCCGGCCTTACACCGGATGAAACCGGTAACCGCCTTTTTGAAATTCTGGAACATCTCAACGCCGGCGGAGCCCTGATCTGCGAGCCGGCAGAGCTTGGGCAAATGGTTGACCTGAACATGGCGGCATCGTCGCGGGCGAAAGCAGCTACGGCCTTCACGGCCATGCTGGGCTTCAACCGGGCTGCCTTCAACTTCGCGGCACGGACGGCCGGGGGAATGGAAGCCTTTTGGCGCACCGACCATCCCAGGGCCCTGGCCCTTCACCGCAACCTTGCGGAGAGCGAATTCTTGGAAGGCGACCGGAAACGGGCGGAAGGGCTTATCCGGGACGCCCTGGCCTTTACGACATCAAGCATTGAGCGGGCCGACACCCTTAACATCCTGATCATCCAGTATACGCTGCTGGCACGGTATAAAGACGCCATCTCAGCCGGGCGGAAGGCATTGGCTGAATTTGATATCTTTTTGCCGGAACACGATTTCGAACGCTTCCGGGATCAGGAAATTGACGAAATTCGGGAAAAGCTTTCCGGACAAGCCATACCGGATCTGTATGAACTTCCCCTGATGACGGACCCCGAAATGCTTACGGCGATAAGACTTCTGATTACCCTGGGACCGCCTTGTTACAGAACCCACCAGCGATTGTGGAGCGTAATCGTCCCAAAGGTGGTGAACCTCACCCTGACCTTTGGCCACGTTCCGCAAATCGGCTACAGCCACACGGCATTTGGCGGCCTGCTGTGCTGGGTCAACGGGGATTACCGGACAGCCAAAGCGTTCGGGGATCTGGCCGAACGCATCATGAACGCGCAATTCGGTTTCCCTTCAGACCAAAGCGTTTTTTATCTCATGATCGGCAGCTCCATCCGGCACTGGTTCAATCCCCTGCCTGCCGTAAGCGAGGACTATATCCGGGCCTTTGAGGAGGGCCGGCGGTCCGGCAACCTTCAATACGCCGCTTACGGGTTCGGGCACAACATGTACTGCCGGTTTTTCCAGGGGATGGCCCTTGGCGAACTGATTGCCGACACCGAGCGTTCGCTGTCCTTCAGCAGGAGCCGGATGAACCATTGGGCCGTCGACTTGCTTGAAGGCGGTCTTCTCATCTTTGAATCGCTGTCTGATCCCGGCACTGTCCCGGACCGGACATCCCTGGATGATCATCGTTACCTTAATCGGGTCGAAACCAATCAAAATAGTCAGGTGCTGTGCATTTACAAGATCTTCAAGTCATTTTACCACATGCTTTTAGAAGATTATCCCCGGGCCCTTTCCCTGGCCAAAGACGCGGACACCCTGCTGTATACGGTCGGTACCCAGGGCCTGCTGCCCTGGGCCGAGCATGTGTTTATCCGATTTCTCATCCTGTCGGGAATGCCCCGGGATAAAGAGGCGCGTGTTCAGCCGGCAAAGATGGCACAGCTCCGTGATATCCTGCGCCAGCTTGGCGTCTGGTCCGAATGCTGTCCTGAAAACTACACCCATAAACGTTACCTGGCAGCAGCCGAGATCGACAGGATGGAAGGCCGGACAGATACGGCGATCCTGCACTACGACCGGGCTGTCGCGGCTGCACGGGAGAACGGATTCGTCCAGTGGGAAGGCATTGCCAACGAACGGGCTGCCCGGTTCTGGGATAGCCTTGGAAACGGGCACCTGGCCCAGGCGTACTGGCAGCAGGCCTATGCCTGTTTTCATATCTGGGGCGCATCTGCCAAACTCACTTTGATGGAAAACGCCTTCCGGGGACGGCTTGGAACGTGGTATACCGCCCAAGGGCCAAAAGTCTCGGGCCAGAAACGTTTCTGCCAACGGCATATTGAGCTGCTCAAGGAGCGTGCCTCAGCCAGGCAGGAGCTGGAGAAACAGCAGTCCGCCTCAAAGATCACGGAAGAACTTGCCGATGCCGTCAACCGACTCCGGATCGAATCTGCGGAACGGCGTCAGGCAGAAGCTGAATTGAAAAAAACCATGGAAGAAAACAGACGCTACATTTTTCAATTGGAGCAGAAGAACAGAGAGCTGGACGAATTCACCTACATCGCCAGCCATGACCTCCAGGAACCGCTGAGGAAAATGATCGCTTTTTCAAAGCTGCTGGTCAAGGATGTGGGGCCGGATTTGAACGAACAGGCGGACAAGGATATCTCCTACATCATTGATGCGGCCCAGAGAATGGAAGTCCTGATCCAGGACCTGCTGCAGCTTTCCAGAACCGGGCGCGAGGCGATTCCCCTGGAGACCGTCTGTCTCAACCAATGCCTGGACGAGGTTGCGGCCATGATGCAGTCCAAGTTCGAGGAGACCGGCGCCATCCTGGTCCGGACCGACCTGCCCGAGGTGCGGGGTGACAAAACACTGCTTTCCCTTGTATTCCAGAATCTGATCCAGAACGCCCTCAAGTTCAACGACAAGTACACGCCGGTGATCGAGGCGACCTGCGTCTGCAACGGCGGCAGCCTGGTGTTCGGAATCAGGGACAACGGCATCGGCATCAAACCCCAGTACGCCCGGCAGATCTTTCAACCCTTCAAACGGCTTCACGGGCGTTTTGAATACCCGGGAACAGGCATCGGCCTTGCCATCTGCAAGAAGGCGATCGAGCGCCACGGGGGGGAGATCTGGGTGGACTCCGTTTTCGGGGAATTTGCCCATTTTCAATTCACGCTCAATATAAAATAAGGAGATTTACCATGAGGCATAAAAAGGCTGCTGTCATCCTTCTGGCCGAAGACGATCCGGCAGACCAGGAGCTGACCCGGCGGGCCCTTAAAGAGGGAAAAATTGAAAACGAACTTCACATTGTAAATGATGGGGAAGAGGCCCTGGACTACCTTTACCAAAGGGATCGTTATGCAGACCCTTCCCACTCTCCGAGGCCGGATATCCTGCTCCTGGATCTCAACATGCCTAAAATCGACGGCCACCAGGTCCTGGAGCAGCTCCACGGAGACCCGAGGTTCAAATACATTCGGATCATCGTGCTGACGACATCCTGCCAGGAAAGGGATATCCTGCAAAGCTACGGCCTGGGTGTCAGCTCCTACATCACCAAACCGGTGGATCCGGATCAGTTCTTCAGGGCAGTGGGCACCTTGAAGGAGTATTGGTTTCAGATTGTAAAATTGCCGCCCAGGTGACCCCGGATCTTTTGAGACGGACCATCCACAGCGCCCTATAGCGGTTCAGGGCCGCCGAGGAGCGGGCGGTCCTGGAAAAACAGCTCCAGGAGGCCCAGAAGATGAAAACCCTCGGGATCCTTGCCGGCGGCATCGCCCACGACTTCAACAACCTGCTGATGGCCATTATGGGATATGCGGATTTTGCAAAAATGAAATCCTACGGCCAGGAGGTCGAAGCGGACCTGGACAACATCATCGCAATCAGTAAGCAAATGGCGAACCTGGTCAAGCAGCTTCTCTCCTTCAGCCGCCGGGAAAAGGATAAGATGGAGTTGATTGAATTTGGGCCGGGGCGTGATTGTTCCGATTTTGTCCAAAAAATCGGAATTTATAATTCCTATAAAATTATAAACAGGAACTACGACTTCCTTTTATTCCCCTTCATCCTCCAGCCTTCAACCTGCCCCGCTTTTTATAACGATAATGATATGCTTAAAAATCGATTTGTTAGAAATAAATACGTTTAATCCACCCCGTGGCACCCATCCTGCAGAATCCCCCCGTGCTTTTAAATGTGATTACCGCAAAGGTGAAACCCCATGGACATGGCCTCCCAAATCCACCAAACCCGCAAAGCATTCCCGGATCTTTACCACACCATGCCCTGGCTCTCACCCGGGGGGGCCAGGGCGGCCGAAGCCCTGCGCGGGGAACTGCTTGATGAGATATCCACCCATACCCGGGCCCGGTGGGAATTTGCCGGAACCAAACTGTATACCCATGCCATCTCCCCGGGCTGTGCCCTGTGCGGACAAGGCACCTGGTCATGCCTGTTCATAAACGGCATCTGCAATGCCCGATGTTTTTACTGTCCATCGGAACAAAAAGACCCGGGCCCGCCAATGACAAGCTCAATTGAATTTGAACAGCCCAAAGACTATGCCGACTATGTCAAAAAATTTGGTATCCGGGGCGTGGCATTCAGCGGCGGAGAACCCATGATCCGCTTTGACCGGCTCACCTGTTTTTTAGACATCCTTGGCCGGGATGTGCCTGATCTTTCCCATATATGGATGTATACCAACGGCACCCTGGTCACCACAGACCGGCTGAAAACCCTTAGGGACAAAGGTCTTAAGGAAATCCGTTTTGATTTGCCAGCCGTGGACTACACCCTGGACAACCTGAAAAAAGCCGTGGGAATCATTCCCATTGTCACGGTTGAAATGCCGGCTATCCCCGAGGATCTGGAGAGGACAAAACCCCTTTTAAAAGAACTTTCCGGCCTTGGGGTCAATTTTCTCAACCTTCACCAGATCCGGTGCACCCATTTCAACCTGCCAAAACTGATCAGCCGCGGTTACACCTTTTTGCACGGTTCCGGAGTGGCTGTCCTTGAAACCGAGCTTGCGGCCCTGGAACTCATCCGGCACAGCCTAAAGAATGACATTGATCTGCCTATAAATTACTGCGCATTCACCTATCGCCAGCAGTTCCAGAAAGCTGCGGCAAGGAAACGAAATGCAGATCTTATCAGAAATACATGGGAAGACATCACCGCCACCGGGTTTATCCGGACCATGACCCTTTCAGGAGACCCGAACCAGACCGGAACAGTTTCAAGATACCTTGAAACAAAAGGTAAAAAAGGAAGGGACTGGATTGCTGGCAAAAATTGCAACAGCATTACCATTCCCCAAAGCCTGTGGCCTAAGGGGCTGGATCTTTCGGCTTTGGAGCTGATCGTGAAATACCATTCCACAGCTTTGCGTGCTGCCCCGTCAATGCGCTACCCGCATATACCAGTCCAGTTGAATAAAGACAGCCAGGTCACGATTGAAAAAGATAACCAGCACCCTGGTATTCAAATTGCCGGCCCGCAAATTCCAGGGTTTGCGGAAAAATTTTTATTCCCCGATGAAGCATATTCCAATCCGGTGCAATCCGGTCTGGATCCCGTACTTGAAGAAAAAATTTGCAGTTTTGAAAATTTTTCCCCGGGCCTTGCTCCCTATTTTTAATAGCCGGATCGGCTCCGGGGGTGAATTTTTTGTGCACCTTGACAAAAACCGGATGCCTGCTCTAATGTATGCCTGACTCGGGGGGTCTCACAACAGGCGGAATACAAACAATTTTGCCTGCCCGTATCTGTTGACCATTACAACCTGGTGGAAAAATGCCTTCTAAATTCAGGATTAATCTTGAGGCAGTGGAATATTATCTGAGAACTGTCCAGAAAAATTTCGAACATATTAACGACAGTCTGGATATGCGCCGGGAACCCATGCGGGATGAAATTGTCGAAAACATGCTTGCAGGCTACCGTTACATCAACAACCTGCTTGACCAGAATTTAAGCCTGGTGGAACAGACCGGGCTCCACCATTTCCTTGAACTTAACCATATTGTCCTGTGCGGGGAGGATTTAGAAACAAGAAAGGATTTTCAGCAGCACATCCTGGCGACAAGCGACCGGTTTTACGGCCAGAAGGAATTCTGCATCAAGGACCTGCGTTCCTGGGCAAAGGATCATAAGCATGTTCCAGCCTGGAAGCGCGCCGCCGGCATGTATATTCTCCATGTCAGCCAGCCCCAGCTCTTTTTTGAAGGCAACCACCGGACCGGCGCACTTCTGATGAGCCATATTCTTGTCCGCAGCGGCAAGCCCCCCTTTGTTCTGACCGTGGACAATGCCAAGGCATATTTTGACCCCTCAAGCCTTGCCAAAGCCACCAAAAAGGACCTGGTCGGTAAATTATACAAATTGCCGAAAATCAAAAAAAACTTTGCAAAGTTTCTTGAAGCCCAGGCCAACCCAGAATTGCTGCTCCATCCTTCATGACACCTGCAGCCAGCCAGGGTACTCAAAAACCTGCCCGGGCGCATTTTCAGACCCGATCTTCTTGACTTACACTCCCCTCATGAAATCTTAACAAAATCATAACATTGGGATAGTAGTAATACTGATCATGTTGATTCTTTACCAAAAGTATAGTTTAAAACGTTAACAACAGGAGAAACAGATGAAACTCAAGTCTTTACTCAATGGTGCTTTATCCGCTGCTGTTGCAGCATCCTTCATGATTGCGGGCTCCGCAACTGCAGGTGAAACCAAAATCACCGGTGCCGGCGCCAGCTTTCCCGCACCAATTTACAGCGAATGGTTTAAAGATCTTGCCCAAAAAACCAATGGCGAAATCAAAGTGGACTACCAGTCCATCGGTTCCGGTTCCGGCATCAAAAACTTCATTGCCCACACCGTTGATTTCGGCGCCAGTGATGCAGCCATGAAGCAGAGCGAAATTGACCAGGTGCCCGAGGGTGTTCAGTTGCTGCCCATGACCGCAGGTGAAATTGTGATTGCCTACAACCTGCCCGGCGTTGAGGGCCTCAAACTGCCCCGGGACGTATATCCTGAAATTTTCCTGGGCAAAATCACCAAATGGAATGACGCCAAAATCGCTGATGCCAACCCCGGCGTAGCCCTGCCCGACACCCCCATCACCGTTGTTGTCCGTTCTGATAAATCCGGAACGACCTTTGGCTTCACCGGTCACTTAAGCGCCATTTCCTCTGAGTTCAAATCCACTGTTGGCCAGGACAAAATGGTTCAATGGCCCGGCACCAACATGGTCAAAGGCAAAAAGAACGACGGTGTATCTTCCGCCATCCGCCAGACCCCGGGCGCCATCGGTTACACCGAATACGGATATGCCAAGCTGAACGGACTTCCCACGGCATGTCTGGAAAACAAAGCCGGCAAATTTGTATGCCCCGGACCTGAAGGCGGCGCTGCCGCCCTTGCCAACGCTGTCCTGCCCGAAAACATGATCGTGTTCATCGACGATCCCGCAGGTGATGCATCCTATCCCATAGCAACCTTTACCTGGATGCTGTTCTACAAAAAGAACAAAGATGCGGAAACAGCGGCAGCCCTTCGCAAAATGGTTGAATACTGCCTGGATGAAGGCCAGAAAATTGCTGACAAAGCCGGTTATATTCCCCTTCCTGATAGTGTTGTAGAGAAAGTTAGAGCCGCTTCTAAGAACATTCAGTAAAAACGATCTTCTTTCCTGATCAGGGGCACTTCCCTTTAAAGGGGGAGTGCCCTGTTTCTTATCCGGAGACTTAAAAAATGGCTGACAATGAATTTTCGGGTAATGCCGGTGGCAGGACATTATCCAAACCGCCCACCCCGGGCGACATTTTTTTTGATAAATCATTCAGGTTTTTAACCCGGGCTTTTACCTGGAGCACCATTTTTCTGCTGGCGCTCATCGTCTATAAAATCGGCGGAAAAGCGTTGCCGGTATTTCCTGAGCTGGGTTTTAAATTTCTGTTCACCGCTGCCTGGGATTCAGGCGAAGACCTGTACGGACTTCTTCCCCAGATATGGGGAACACTCTACAGTTCATTTCTTGCCCTCATTATTGGCGGTTTTTTCGGAATCACCATTGCAATATTCATTACCCAGGATTTTCTTCCCTATAAAGTTGAATTTGCATTAAAAAATATAATTGAACTGCTCGCCGCCATCCCAAGCGTTGTTTACGGGCTGTGGGGCATTTATGTTCTGGTGCCGCTGATCCGTCCTTTAGCCAATTTTTTACATGAATACCTGGGCTGGATTCCCTTTTTTTCCACCCGGCTTTCGGGCCTGGGCCTTCTTCCGGCAGTTCTGGTTCTGTCCGTCATGATCCTGCCCACAGTTGCGGCCATTTCCCAGGACGCCTTCAAAGCCATACCCCATAAAACCAAGGAAGCTGCCTTTGGCATGGGCACCACCCGCTGGGAAGCCATCCTGCGCGTTATGCTGCCCACGGCATCCGGCGGTATTTTCGGTGCGCTTGTACTGGGGTTCGGCCGGGCCCTTGGTGAAACCATGGCCCTTGCCATGCTTGTCGGCAGTATGCCCACACTTACCCTGTCCATTTTTTCTCCGGCAGATACCATTGCCGCTCTTCTGGCCAACACCTTCCCGGAAGCAGATGTCGGGCTTGAAACCGGCGCGCTGATGTATGCGGCCTGTGTGCTCTTGCTGATTACCCTGATCGTTAATATTGCAGGTGCTGTCATTATTGCCAAGGCAACACCGGGAGGAGATAGGAGATGAGTCGGGACAACCTTCAATTACCGCGGCTGGAACGCCAGCCCATGGAGCCAAGAGCGCTTAAATCAATCGTTTTAAGCACCATCACCGTTATTTGCGCAGTCACAGCATGTATCCCGTTATTCTCGGTTCTTATCATGCTGATATTCCGGGGCGGTAAACGATTGACCCTTGAACTGTTTTACACCCTGCCCCCGGGTGCCTTTGACGCCCCTGGTGCGGGCGGTTTCGGCAATGCCATCGTGGGCACTGCCTTTATGGTGGGGATTGCCGGTTTGATCAGTATCCCGTTTGGCATCCTGGCAGCGGTGTCCCTGGCAGAACTTGACCCCCACAGCAAAATTTCCGAAATTGCCAGATTCTGCGCAAAAACCATGACCGGCCTGCCGTCTATTATTGCCGGCGTTTTTGCCTACGCCATCGTTGTCCTTGTCATGGGCCATTATTCTGCATGGGCCGGAGGCGTCGCCCTTTCCCTGCTGATGATCCCCACCGTCATGCTCACGGCTGAGGAAGCCATTAAAATGGTACCCAACCCCATGCGCGAAGCAGCCTACGGCATGGGATGCACCCCTGCCCAAAGCCTGCTCAAGGTTATTTTGCCCGTTGCCATGCCGGGCATCATAACCGGTGTTGTCCTTGCCGTGGCCAGGGCTGCCGGAGAAACGGCACCCTTGCTGTTCACAGCCCTTTTTTCAGAAAGCTGGCTTTCTCCCAACGGTCCCACGGCATCTTTGGCCGTACTGATCTACAACTGGTCATCCAGCCCCTATGAAAATCTCATTGAACTGGCCTGGGCCGCATCGCTGATCCTTGTTGTGCTGGTATTTGTCCTCAACATTGTCAGCCGCAGCATGGGTGGTAAAACCAAACTGTAATTTTAGATCATGAATAAGGGAGTATAAACGCTCATGGAAGCATTAAAAGAAGTTGATGCAAACGAAACCTATGAAAACGATCTGCCGGCTGACGTTGCACTGGATTGTAAAGCACATCAGATTTTTTACAGCGATTTCCTTGCTGTCCGGGACAGCCACGTACCCATAAAAAGAAACCAGATCACCGGCTTTATCGGACCCTCCGGGTGCGGTAAAAGTACGGTGCTGAAAAGTATCAACCGCATGAATGACCTGATCCGGGGATTCCGGTTTGTGGGTGATGTACACTTCCACGGCATCAATATCTACGATAAAAATATTGATCCCGTATCTGTACGCCGGAACATCGGCATGGTGTTCCAGCAGCCCAACCCGTTTTCAATGTCCATCTTTGACAACGTGGCCTTTGGCCTGCGCTTGAACCGGTATAAAGGGAACATGCACGAAAAGGTTGAAAAGGCCCTTAGAAGTGCAGCCCTGTGGAAAGAGGTAAAGGACAAACTTAAAAACAACGGCCTGTCCCTTTCCGGGGGCCAGCAGCAGCGTCTGTGCATTGCAAGGGCCATTGCCACGGAACCCCGTGTTCTTCTCATGGACGAACCCTGCTCCGCCCTGGACCCCATTGCCACCCGCCAGATCGAAGAGCTGATGGTGGAACTGAAAAAACAGTTCACCGTGGCCATCGTAACCCACAATATGCAGCAGGCTGTCCGTGTGGCTGACCAGACAGCTTTCTTTTCCGTGGACATCTCCAAGGGCGGCCGTACCGGATACCTTGTTGAGATGGGTCCCACCAAAGAACTGTTTGAAAATCCCCAGGAAGAACTGACCAAAGAGTACCTGCACGGCGAATTCTCCTGATCCGATGCCCGGTGCACAATTCAGCGTACCCCCCCCCCTGGAAAAGATGCTTGCCCAGAGGGGGGGGGGGTAGTTTTGGCTAGCTTGAAAATACGTTTAGAAAAGGATTGTATCTGGTTCGTTTTTGAAATAATTTCAAACAGATAGGATTATATCAGAAATAGGACCCCCAAACGCGGCATTCGCCTTAAATCATATGCCATTAATAATATTCATAGCTTGTTTCAGATTCTTTTTTATTTCATCCATATCACCCTCATTCAAAGAGAGACAAGTATTGATTGCTTTCATCAAAGTTTCAATCCGTTCCAGAGATATGACGAAAAAACATCCTTGTGATTGAAAACGAGATTTTACGCCCTCATCACTTGTCCATTCTATCTTCTTTTCCTTCGCTAATTTGTTAACATAAGCATTCACTTCTTTGTCCAACTCTGCCGGGATCTGTAAGAAGGCTGAATTATTTTTCAGTTGTGGGTGTTCACCTTCAGCACTAACTTTATTGTTGGCATCAACATACAGTTTATTCGGATTGGTTTGGGTCATTATTCCTCCTGAAGTTTCTTTAACGGCCACATAACAACTTTATTTCCCAGTGACAGCAGGTAGATAGGTTTATTGCGACGGAGTTTAACCCTCTGTCAATAGAATTGAGAATTGTTATGCGTCATCAATTGCTTGTATGTCATCCTCGGAAACAAGATGAAGATGAGTTTTACCATCATCCAAAAATAAAAAAATAACCAGATCTGCTTAATTGTAAAAGAGAATCAATATTGACTTTATTAACATTATCTGGAAAGGCTTGCAAATCTTTTTCCTCAATTTAACACATAGTTGCCCAAGCACGGGCAGAAGCATTGTCGGGTGATAACCGATAAATCACAGGTCATTGGGTTTGGAAATATAGGTTGGCATATAATAACGCCTACAATATAATATGCTATGCGAAATTCTTCAAAATAAGGTGACTGCCGACGCAAAAATTTATATTTTTACAGGCCGGTATATGCTGGCCTGTCCATTTCAGGTAAAAGCCGTTTCACCTTTTGTGAGAGGTTTTTATCGGTTAAAGGAGGTCCAACATTATGAATCAGAATGAACGTATCTGCCATGAAAAAACGCCCCAAGGCATTCAAACGGCCCTTGACACCCTGGCGATGCGCAAGCCTGCGTTATCCTCACTTGTCTCTGCATTTGGTCCGGTGCTGGTGGCAAAAGCCGGATTGACGGCACGTCTGTCTGAAAACGAGGTAAACAAACCGGAGCTGCCCGACTCTGATTGGGCCCGGTTTTCTAAAGGGGTGCATTTGTTTGCCATCACAGGTCTTATGGATTTCCATCAGGAGTTTAAACAGGCAGCCCACATGATTCTGCCGCCCATTGCAGAGGCCTTTCCAAGCATCCGGTCGGACATTGACGCAATTAGACGCAACATTGCGGACAACAGCCTTGATGCCGGGGACTGCGTCCAGGCGTTTGTGAAGAACTACACTCGAAACATAGCCGCATTTGCTGCCCGGGCAGGCACCAGGCCTGACATATTCAGGTTTGCCCTGGCCCAGATTGCCGAACCGTTCAAGGAGATTCAGGCCCGGGCCTTCGCCCCTCTGATAGAGGACCATCAGTGGCCGCACGGACACTGCCCGATGTGCGGATCATTCCCGGCTGTGGCAGGGCTCATCGGAGAAGGGGAGGAACGCTGGCTGCAGTGTTCTGTATGCGCCCATGAATGGTGCTTCAGGCGTCACACCTGCCCCCGGTGCGAAAATAAGGACCAGAACTATCTTGAATATTTTTTCGACCAGGACAGCCCTGTCAAGGACGGAGAAGGGGTGAGCGTCTGCAAGGTATGCAACACCTATCTTTTGACCATAGACCTGCGTAAGTATATTGATCCGGTGAACATGGATGTTGCGGCCATGGGTATGACCGGACTGGATATCCAGGCCCGGGAAAAGGGGTATTCGCCACAGGCTGAAATGCTCTGGAATTTAATGGAATAGCACGTTTTGGAATCTGTTCTGTTCCTTAATCACCTCAACCGCAACTTTTGCTTTGAATTTTCCGCTGTAATTCTTTCTCATGGATCTCCTTTGTCTGGTGAAAATCGGACCGGCTTTTAGCACGTCAAGTGTCTCTTAGCAACCGGTTCAAATTTCGGGGTCCATTATAGGTTGCACTGGCTAACAAAAATCAAAAAGGACTTACGAAAAATAACCGTACGTAAGTCCTTTATTTTTATGGTTGGCACGAGCGGACTTGAACCGCTGACTTCTACCGTGTCGATCTGATTATGGCCTTTTTTATAATTATCTGATTTTCTCATTTTTGGAGCAATAGCCTTTATTTATAGGTATTTCAAGCTTTCATATTTTTTGTTGTATTGTGTTATTTTTTACTGTTTTTTATTAAACTGGGCACATTTTGGGCACAGGTTTCAACATTTGAAAATATCAAGATCAGGGAAGCCAGTGTTATCCGGAAGCCCCATTGCTGTGAATGGGCAACAATCAATAGATGGCTTAGAATTGATCAACGACGAGACCGACTTTAACCAATGGGAACTGGGACCGATTTTTTTAACCAAAAACCACATGATGCAAATAATTCCATACATCCTTGTCATGGCTCTTTCATCAAGGGCCAATTTGTCAAAATAAGGTATCTGAAAAACAGGAAGAGCATTATTCGATGATTGGTTCCATATTCTTGAATGGTGGGCACATCTGTTCCTTAAAATATTAATTTCATGCAACCATGTTTCTAAAATTTTCTCATTTGATATGCCCAACCGAAAGCAAATTTTCCTTTGATATTTTGCTCTGAGCATGGAGTAATATTTTGATAAGTTTCCAAAATCCCAACTTTCTACAGCGACCCAAAAAGGTATCTCTTTCTTTTCGATTTTATGCCACTTGATACAATCTTCTTTGCTTCTGGCAATAAGCTCTTGCTGTTTTGTGCTCCATTCCCCCCAAAGGTTTCTATTCTTATTGGCTTTTCTGTCTTTCCAGGTTTTAAGTTTTTGGGGATTTATAAATGCATCATTCTGGTATGCAAGAGGATCATGATACCCCATCTCATGAGCGACGACAGATCGTATATGGATTTCTATCCTTTCAATGGCGTCCAGCATCATGAGTCGAAGTTTTTTGTCAAATAAATAAAGCTCAACAATTTGATTAAAGTCAACACCGGCCTGAAAGCTATCTTCACGAATAGGTTGCTTAGTCCCTGGGTGCAACATGCCAGCACCAGCACCATCTTTTTTCACCTCCCTGCAAGGGAACCAGAAACCACTTAACCGGTAATATCCTATTTGGGATAGTTTCCGTTCAGCACGTTCTCTATCAGGTATAATCATCCCTCTATCTTCAAGGATATCAACTAATTGTGAATAACTTTTATGTGGTTTT
>NZ_JBFXHE010000063.1:0-15297 GCF_050177295.1 Desulfobacter sp. | reverse complement strand
CGGACAAACCGGCCCTGGAGAGCACGATCAAACTGATCAAAACGCATCGGGTCACGATTTTTTCATCGGTTCCCGTATTTTTCGGCATGCAATGTCCGAGGCCAAGGTGGAGTTCTACAGGGCGGCGGGCGTGTTGCGGGTCGGTATCACCCGGCCCGGCCTGGACCTGGAGGAGTTCATTCTCCGGACCGGGGCCAGGGCGGCCGGAGATGGCTGCCGCTGTTTCCAGTGGTTTGTGAACCTCGGGCTTCCGGACAGCGGCGCAGTCGTAGACCTGCTGCGGGCGCGGGGGTGTTTTTTCGGGGTCCTCATTCCGCGCTGGTTCGACGACGACGCGCTCCTGATGCAGAAGCTCCTTGATCCTCCGGGCTGGGATCGGATCCAACTGAGTTCGGAAATGGCCCACACCATCCTCACTCTTGTCCCTTACGGTCCTACTTGGGCAGTGCATCCTTAAAAACAACGCCGTAAATATCCCAGATGGTGACAAACAATGCGGCAATAATAGGACCGATGATGATGCCGATAATGCCGAACATGGCAATGCCACCAAGGGTGGAAAATAAAATTAAAAGATCGTGCATTTCCGTGTCTTTGCCCACAAGCCGGGGCCGCAGAAGATTGTCAACACTTCCCACGATCACTCCGCAGAAGACAACAAGAACGCCGGCCTTGAACCATGCGCCCTGGGCGCCCAGCCAAAGTGCCGCCGGAATCCATACCAAGGCCGTCCCAATGCCCGGTATAATGGACAACACCGCCATGACAGCACCCCAGAAAACCGAACTGTGGATGCCGACCACGGCAAAGGCAATGCCGGATGCCCCACCCTGGACAATACCGATGATGGCGGTTCCCTTGATCGTGGCGCGCGTCACAGAGGTAAATCTGTCAAGAAGCCGTCTTTCATCCTTATCGTCCAGGGGCATGTAAAATAGGATTTTCTTTAATAATCGATCTCCGTCTATGAGGAAAAAGAACATGGTATACAAAAGAATGGCCACCATCAATATAAAATTCATTGTGCCCATGGTGGCGGCCTGGAGCCCGTTGACAAAAAACTTGCTTGCGGCCCCGACCAGTTCACCGGCCTTGGTATAGATGGTCTCCCTGTAGGGCTCAATATGCTCATAAAAAGCCAGATCTTCCAGCCACTGGGAAATGGCTATGGGAGAAGACAATTGTTTCTGGACCCAGGGCGTTGCTGTCTGGCCCACCTTGATGGCCTGGCTAGTTACAATGCCTAAAAGACCGCTTAAAGGAAGAAGGACGATCAGGATGATAATCATGATGGTGATCCCTGAGGCTGCAGCCTGTCTGCCCTTCAGCCATTTGTTAAACCGCTGGTACAAAGGATAGGCCAGGGCTGAGAAAATTCCGGCCAGCAGAATGGCCATGAGAAACGATTTAATCATTACAAGAAAAACAGCTGAAATAAAAAACACCAGTAATAGTAAAAATGAGGGATGGATCAGGTCTCGATTCATGAAACTTTGCCTCCGGTAAAGAATTTTTTTGCAGTGTACATGATTTGATTAGGTGATTCAATCATTCTCCATACCAATGGAACACGATTTAAGGCCTGATCCCGTTATTTAGGGCTTTTTACTTGCCTTTACATAAAATTGATATATAACAAGCCCCATGAACGGGGTGACAGATAAAAAATTGCTGCTGGCCTTGGGGGGCTTGGCTGTCTTTTTTCCCGGTGCCTTTTTATTTGGATTTCCCGGGGTCATGGCGGCCCAGTGGCAGGAACTGTTGAATGTGGAAAAGGCCCGCATTGGTCAGCTCATGTTTTTTACCCTGGCTGGCACAGGATGTTCCATGTACCTGTCCGGCAAAATTCAGGAGAAAATAGCCCCCCACTGGCTTATCCTTGTGGGCACTTTGGCCTGTGGCTTCAGTGTCGGCGCCATTGCCCGGGCATTTACCCTTTTTCATGTCTTTGTCTGGGCCTTTTGTGAAGGCTTTTTCTCCGCTTTTATTTATATTCCCTGTCTTACGGTTTCCCAAAAATTGTTTCCGGAACAAAAAGGCCTTGCCACCGGCTGTATCAACCTGGTGTTTGGCGGGGCTGCCGCTGTTATGTCTCCGGTTTTTTCCTTTCTTCTGGTCACCCAGGGGTACAGGGAAACCTGCCGAATCTCCATGGTCCTGGCTGTGTCTACCGGTATTGTATGCGCTTTTTTCATGCGGGGGCCTTCACTTTCTTTTCAACCTTTAGGGGGACCTGGGACCGTACTTGGCGTTGGCCGGATACTGGCTTTAAAATCTTTCAGGTATCTTTGGTGGGTGTGGGCTCTGGCCGGGGCCGCAGGGGTTTCCATGATCATGCTCTGTGCATCCCTGGGCCAGTCCCTGGGGTATGATGTGACTCAGTATGTGATGATCCTGACCGGATTCAGTATTTTAAACGGCATTGGCAGGATTGTATGCGGAACTCTTTCGGACCGCATATCCAAGCGTAAAATTTTAATGCACGTATTTCTTATGGCAGGGCTGGCCTATCTGCTCATGCCTTTTTTCCACAATCTTTACGTGTTAAGTTGTCTGGCAAGCTTTGTGGGGCTTGCATTCGGGGTATTGTTTACCGTGTCCGCGCCATTGGTCACAGACTGTTTCGGCATTGAAAATTTCGGGCGGGTGTTCGGGCTTGTATTCACGGCCTACGGATTTGTGGCAGGGTTTCTAGGTCCCTGGATGTCCGGTGTTGTTCTAAACCTTACCTATAACAATTTCAGTATTGTTTTTGCCGGATTTGCCCTGTTTTACCTGGCGTCTGCCATTCTGGTGCGCCAGGTGAAAAAGATTTAGAATTTTTTTAGCGCCGCTGTCCTTGGAGGCCTTCTGCCGTCAAAAAAATCGCAGGCTTTATAATATTGAAGATCCTTGAGCCAGCAGGCGCCGTAACCCGGATCTTTGGCCATTCTGGCCGCCAGGTGCCATGGCGAGCCAAGGGCTTCCATGAATGGGCCGCCAAGTTCGGTGGGGTCCCTGAAACATTCCCAGTCGCAGGCCAGGCAATATCCTTTAGGATCAATGGCATTGACGTCTAAGTCCGGAAACGGGCCTAAATTGTCAGCGCCTCTGTACCCGCATGGATAGGTGTTGCCATCGGTGCAGTTCAGATAAAAGAAATCAATGCCGCCCCGGCAGCCGTATGGGGTATCTTTATTTTGGCCTGAATAGACATTGTAAAGGGTGTGCAGGCTGGCAAGGGGTGAAAAAATTCTTATTTTGGACCTGAATTTCGGAATGGTGTCTGAAAGTGCTTTGAACAGGACCGCCTTTTCCGTGGCCGTGAAACAGACCACCCGGTCTGCAGACGCTGCGGCATAGACAGCATCCAGGTCCGCTTTATCTGCACTGTCCGCCATACTCATGGGATAGCAGGCATTGGCAATGGTGAACCCCATGTTAATCACCTTGCGGTAGAAGTCGGCAAATCCCCGGGCAAAGACCTGGTAAAAGGGGGATGCTTCCGGATCTGAAAGATCTTTTCGGGTTGGCGGTGCAAGGGCCCGGGTGATTTGGGAAACATTGCGGTTCAGCCCAAGATTCACCGAAGGGAAAAGCCCTGCATCATGGAAAATAGGTAATGCTTTTTCCATGCCCCGGACAACACCGTTAAACCCGCGCATCTGCTCGTGGATGTGCGGGACGGATGAGTCCAGGCTGATCCAGAAATTGCGTAACGGCGTATCTGCAAGCGCCTGGGCAATGGCCTTTACCTTGTCTTTGAAGTCGGGTCTGTCATGGCCGGCAAAAAAAAATCCATTGGTGCCGGTGCGGATATAGGGAATCCCGGCTTTTCCGGCGTGCCGGATAAGTTCGGGCAGATCCTTGCGCAGCAGCATGGGCTCCCCGCCGGTAAAGGAGATGGCCTGGAATCCCTTTTCTCCTGCTGCATCAATGATCGCTTTGAGTTGATCATTGGTGAGCCGGGTCCTGTCAAATTTACTGGTTTTGCGCATGCCGCACTGGGGGCAGGTGGCATTGCACCGGTCCGTGATCTGGATCACAAGCTGGCCGGGCATCCGGCCTTTGAGCATACGTGCGGCGGTTTTCAGTCCTGATTTTAAACAGGCCATGGTCATACTGCCTTGGAGAGTTCTTCCATGGATCCCGGGGTATCCATCTCTTTGTAGAACTCCCAGGACTGTATAAATGCGTTGTCAAAGGAGCGGTCTTCCATGTATTCCCTGGCCCGCCGGGACATTTGACTGCGCAGCCCGGGGTTGATCACAAGTTCCTGCATGGCGGACAAAAGGGCTGCCCCATCATCGCTTTTAACGATAATGCCGGTTTCACGGTCCAGTATGTTTTCGCAGGGGCCGCCCAGGTCAGACACGATCACGGGCAGGCCCGAAGCCTGGGCTTCCAGCACCACATTGCCAAAGGTATCTGTGGTGGAGGGGAAGACAAAGAGATCTGCCGAGGCATACACCCGGCATAAGGGCTCACCGGAAAGATAACCGGTAAAGGTCACGGGATAATCTTTGAGCAGGCCTTTCATTTCACCGGCATAGGGACCGTCTCCCACAACTATGAGGTGCACCTTGTCATTGACGGTGGAAAGCCTTTTAAATGCATTCACCAGGAGCGGCAGGTTTTTTTCTTTGGAAATCCGGCCCACATATAAAAATTTCAATGCATCCGCTTTGACCCCGTAATGGGAAGTCAGCATGTCGCAGTGCTTTGAGGGATGAAAGATCTCCGTGTTGATGCCCCGGGGCATGATACGGATTTTTCCGGCCTTGATGCCCCGTTCAGTGAGTTCGTTAAAGGAGTTTTGACTGGACACATAGATCTGGTCCATCTGGTCGTAATACCAGATCATGAATTTCCAGGTCAGGTCTTCGATAAAATCATCCCCGGTCAGATACTGGGCATACTGGGGAAACTGGGTATGGTAGGTGGCGGTCAGGGGAAGCTTCAGGATCTTTGCAATGGCCAGGGCTGCCAGGCCGATGGGGCCGGGTGTGGCGGAGTGGATATGGGTAAATCCCTGGTGAAAGCAATAATCCAGCATCTCCAGAAACGGCGGGTAATACATTTTCTGTTCCGTATATTCCGGGATCTCATAGACGCCCATGGGGGTGAAATTTTTCACCCCGTCCCCTGTTTTCCCTGGCTTTGCATCACAGGTAATGATGGTCAGATGTTTGTCGTTTTTCAATGCTGCCTGGACCTGCTGCTGGAGGGTCTGGGCCACACCGTTAACATCGTAGAAAGTGTCGGTGAAATGTCCGAGCTTTACCCTGGATTTAGGGGGCTGCATCCCGTTTTTGTACCTGGCAAATCGGTTAAGGACTGTTGTGTTCATTCCATTGTCCTTGGCAAAGTGGACAAAGGCCACAAAGTAAGGTGCCAGAAGAGAGTAGAGCCCGCCCACGGAACCAATGGTCTGGAATATGTTGAACAGGTTTGCCCCGGATGCCTGGCCAAGCAGAAGGTCTCCGGTGTGGGATAAAACTTTATTTGATAGCTGGTTGACAAAATCAAACCATAGTTTTTCCCTGTGCTGTTCCTGCCTTTCCTGGGACGGGCCAAGGCGTATTTTGTTTGACTGGGCCCTGGCAATATTCATCAGGGCGGGATTTTCCTCAAACAGACGTTCGGTCTCTCTTCTGATCATATTTTTTATGGAAACGGATTGGGTGTTTTCCTGGCGGTTTTTACGCTTGCTTAAGAAGGTGTAAAACCGTGACATCAGCCCGTTATCCGCATTGGATACCGGCATCAGGGACTGGTCAAGAAATTTGAGCAGCTGGTCCTTGCCCGTGTGGCGCCCAAGGTTGAACCGGTTTGAGTAAAACTGGTAGGCAATGCCGTAGAGGTTGTGGGCCATGGTCTGGGGCGTGGACGGATCAGACACGGCCCGGGATTTTCCGCTGAGGATGCCGGCCATGAAGGTGTCAAGATCCGTTGCATTATCCACAGCCGTGCAGGTCCTGGCAATATTTAATCCGGAGTGGTCATCGGATCCGCCGGTGAGGTTTTTTTTCCATGGGGTATCGAACAGGGGCTGGTAATCATACCTGTTGGACAGCCGTTCAATGTCCATGGGGGTGAGCTGCCTGAGCACCTGGGCCAGGATCTGGTTCTGTTTGTCGTTTCTGGCGCCGTTGAGTTCAAAGTTTTTAAACAGCAGAAGCATCTGTTCAAAATGGTTGATGGTCAGCCGGTCATTGACGCTGTAGAGGGGGTGGGCAATGATGTTGACGATGTTTTTTTCATTAAGATAGGCCACCAGATCAAAGATATTTTTCCGGATTTTCTGGATCTGATCATGCTGGGATTCGGTGATGTTCTGGGCCAGCACATGCACTTTGCAACCGTCTTCGGGAAAATAGGAGGTGATCTCCTCGGAGATATAAGTGTCCGGCAGATGGGCAATTTCAAGGGCACCTTCAATGGTGTTATGGTCGGATATGGTTACAAAGGACATCCCCTTTGCCTTGGCGGTGTTATATACCAGCATGGGTTCCGTGAAACTTTCAGGACAGCTGATTTTCTGCAGGATCCACTGGGAAGGGCGCTTGGAGAACTTGGAGTGCACATGAAGGTCTATTTTCATCATTTCCTATCCTTATTAATGGGATGAACATCTTGTTAACCGCGCAATTTACGCAAACTATGTTACATCCCTGTGAAGACAGGATTAGAAAAATGTGAAAAAATGACGAGGACTTTTTAACAAAGCGCCCGTGTGGAACATGACATTTTATTTCAGATGTCTGAACCCGGCTAATAGATTGTCCTTCTGGCTTCGGCATACAGCTGTTCAACGACTTTTTTATCCCAGGCTTTATGGGGCGCGGGGGTTTGAAACCCTTCCGCGCGGAACAGCCGGATAACGTCATTGGTGGTAAATCCTTTTTCCTCTTTCAGCCAGATGATGTTTCTGAGCACCAGCCGATAATAATTATCATCCTTGACAGAATTGTCCGTGCCGTCCTGTTGCTGGGATTCCATGAGCTGGGATATTTTTTTCTGCTGGCTGTTCATCATGGCACCGAATATGCGGACCTGTTCCTTGACCTTGAACAGGTCATTTTTCAAGGTGAGAATTTCATTTCTATAGGTTGTGACAAAATCAACAAGCTCTTCCATGAATGCATCCGGAACCTGCTCTTCCTGCGGCTCAGGTTCCCGGGCATAAGATACCGGTTCATCTTCTTCGTCTACAATTTCAAAAGTCTGTTCAGGCCCTTCAAAGGTCGCCTTTTCAATTTTTTTCAGTTTTTCCAGCCTGCGGTCTGCCCTTTTTTTGGCAAACACTTCAACATCAAGTAATGAAGGTCTCTTGTTTTTCATAGCACTGGCTCCTTAAATAGTATTTACCGTCTACCGGTCAAGAATAGACAGAATCTCCTTGGCAAGGGAGCGGATCTCTGCTGCGGCACCGTCCTTGTCGGAGAACTCCGACACGTTCTGGCCGTAAATCAGGGAATATTTATATGCCATCCGGTTTGCGATTTTAGTTTCCAATATATCAAATTTATACGTTGATTTTAATACTTGCGCAAGCTCGCGCGCCATGACTGAATTTGTCTGAATACGGCTGAGCAGAAAATAGGGCTCAATGTCCGGATTTAGTTTTCGGGCTTCGTTGATCAGGTTCACCGTTGTTTTTGTGCTGCGGATATCAAGGGGAGAATCCTGTACGGGAATGAGGATAATATCCGAGCATGCCGTTGCAACCGTCACAACCTCATTGTCATGGGGCGGCGTATCAATAATGGCAAAATCATAATTATTGTCACATCCCTCAATGGCCTGATACAGGTTTTCGTAAATGGCTGCAACCTTGATTTGCGCCGTTTCTCCCTGATCATCGCGAATCTGTGCCGTTTCACAGCAGCTTCCCTGGGGGTCTGTGTCAAAGACGATGACCCGGTATTTCTGCAATGCAAATTCAATGGCAAGATTTAAAACAATGGTGCTCTTTCCACAACCACCTTTCTGGTTTGCAAGTGTAATAATTTTCATGATGATACCATTTGCCGTTTTTTAAAAAAATTAAAAAAATGTTAAGACGGGCGGACCACAAGGACAGGAATCTTTGATGCGTGGATGACCCCCTGGGCTGTGCTGCCTAACAGAATATCCTCAATACCCTGATCTCCGTGGGTGCCCATGATGATCAGATCAAAATTTCCCTGGGCCGCCGCCCGGGTGATTTCTTCCACGGGATCCCCTGTTTTGACCATTATGCGGTCCTTTGACAAGGGGCAGAATGAAATTTCCCGGACCACCTTTTCCGATGTGGTTCGGATACGTTCTCCAAGAATTTTTTCAGCACTTTCAACGGCATCCCGGTTGAATTCTTCCTGTTTTTCGGGGTCCTTGATGGTGACACCGGCACCTGCCGAATATTCTGCCAAAAGATCCGGGACCACATGGATGGCCCATATCTTTGCGTTGAATTTGCTGCCGATGGCACAGGCATAGCGGGCCGCATATTTTGCCGTAGGCGTGATGTCCGTGGCAAAAAGGATTTTTTTAATGTCGGCAACCATGGGGATCTGGGCTTCTTCCCGGACATCTTCCCGGACGTCAGGGGCAGGTTCAGCCAGGTTTTGGGGCGCTGTTTTCAAAGGCGGTTCCGCGTCCAAAGGAACCGGCCCGAATATTTTATCCGTCAGTTTAACATACCAGGCCGCAGACTGGACCTGGATGATATAGGCCACAGCCACAACCAGGGCAGCCGAGGCCCCTTGTTTGCCGAATGCGTTTATGGCAATGGCCAGGGCAATGGAGAGGTTGCGCATGACTGATCCGTAAACAAGGGCAATGGCATCATCTCTGGGTAAAAGCCTTTTGCCCACCAGACTGCTGAAGGTAAAGTTGAATCCGTAAATGATCACCAAAGGGATAAGGATGTAAGCAAGCATGCCCGGAGCTGCGGCAATGGCCCGGGCCTTAAGCGCCATGGCAATGAACACGATGCCCACAACGCCCAGGGTGGACAGCGGCGGAAATTTGGGTGCCATTGATGTCTTGAATCCCTTTTCCCCGTGTTTTTTTACCAGGTATCTGCGGGTCAGGTAACCGGCTGCCATGGGAATGAAGACAATGACCACGATCTGTTTGAAAATTGCCGCCATGTCTATTTCAATGCTTGCACCCATGAGCATGCGGACATATAAAGGCGTGGCAATGGAGCCCAGGGTCAGGCCGATAACCGTCATTTTTACGGCAGCCGCCAGGTTGCCCTTGGCAAATCCGGTCCAGGAAATGGTCATGCCCGAAGTGGGTACAAGCCCTGCCAGAAGCAACCCCAGGGCCATGTAAGGCTGGTTTTTAAAAAAGATCAGACCCGTAATATAGGCCAGGAAAGGGACCACGCCAAAGTTGATCACCTGGGTGAGCACCTGGGCCTTGACATCCCCGCCCTCAAATACCTTCTGGACATTCAGCGTCACCATCATGGGGTAGACCATTAAAAAGGTGAACGGAATAATCAGGGTTTTTAAAAAAACGGCATCCATGAAAATGCCAAATATAAAACCGGCCAGCATCATTGCCGGAATCGCCAGGGTCAGATTTTTACTCATTTTCTGCAGCAGTTTCCACATCATTGAATGATCCTTTTGTATTATAAGGTTAAGCGAATAACGTCCCCAATCCATTACCCCCTCAAATCTACCAAAATTCATGCCACGGGCTTACTATGAAAATGAAATTCAATTAGTACATTGATTTTATATCGTATATTTTTGATTTTATCCATAAACAAATACAGGAAAGGCGAATGTGCGTTACCATTTGTAACGCATAGGGTTGCGTAGTAACGATACACTGTGTTAATAAGCGCCGGATTATATTTTTTTTGTTCAGGCTTCTGGTCATAGTAGTAGTTAAATGATGAAGGAGTAGTTGAATGATGAAAAAGAAATTACAGCGTTTTCTATACCATTATCTGTTTCCCTATGCGGGGTTGTTTCTTGTCAGGCTTTTATCAGCCACCTACCGGATCAGGATAGTTGATCCGGACAATGAACAGAACATTTTAAAGGCCGGGGGACGGCTGGTTTATGCGTCATGGCACCAGCGTTTTTTCCCGGGGATCACCTTTTTTTCAAGCCGAAAGCCCATTGCCATTATGATTTCCCGGAGCCGTGATGGTGAAATGGCGGCCCGGGCTGTGAATATTCTGGGCTGGCGGGCGGTGAGGGGCTCTTCATCCCATGGGGGCGGGCAGGCCCTTGAAACCATTAAATGCCTGGCCGGGCAGGGGTACAGGATCGGCCATATCGTGGATGGTCCCCAGGGCCCGTTCGGTACGGTGAAACCCGGTCTGATCCGTATTGCCCAGTATGCGGGTCTGCCCATTGTTCCCACCATTATATCCGGGCAGAACCTGTGGATTTTCAATTCCTGGGACCGTTTCATGGTGCCCAAACCCTTTTCCCGGGTGATCATCCGGTTTGGTTCACCCATCCATGTGCCGGAGGATATGGGGAAGGGCGGATTTGAGCAGATGCAGGCGCGCCTATCCCACGCCCTTAATCAGCTTTATGAGAATACCGATGCGGTCTGGCAGGATGACGCACGTATAAAAGAAATTTTCGGTTAATCCTCTGTCTCGCCTGCGAATGCATTGGTTTCTTGATCTGAGAAATTCAGGGGCAGGATATGGATCATATCCTGCCCCCGGAAAATTTTGCTTTGTTTTATAAAAAATCTAAAATGTCACGAAATGCGTGGATCACTCTTCTGATTCCGGCATATTGAGTTCGGCCAGATCCGGTCCCAGATATTTGCGTTCACCTTCACCAAGTACGCCTAAGGCAAACGCAAGCAGTGTCCACAAATGAAGGACATGGTAATGACATTCATAGTGTTCGGCAAGTTTATGGATTTGATCATGGCAGTTATGGCAGGGGGTAACGCAGTACGCTGCACCGGTAGCCACGATTTGATCCTTTTTGATTTCACCGTATTTCAAGCGCTGTGCATTGAAACCGGATTGCAGGTATCCTCCGCCGCCGCCGCAACAGAAATTGTTGGAATAGTTCGGCTGCATGTCAATGAAATTTTCTTCGCCAACGCAGGCTTTGACAACAAAGCGTAAATCTTCTGCCAGGGGATCACCAAAGCTTTTACGAACCTGTTGGCAGGGATCCTGAACCGTAAATTTAACTTTCAGATCTTTGTTCCAGTCGGAACTGGGTTTCAGTTTGCCTTCCCGGATCCATTTGGCATAGTATGGAACCATGGGAGCAATTTCAAGATTGGTTTCTATACCGAATTTTTGCTGACCCTTCCAAACGGAAAAGGTGGAATGGCCGCATTCGGTGTTTAAATACACCTTGCAGCCCAGATCCATGGCAGATTCAAGCGTGTTTCTTGTAACTTTTTCCCAGCACTTGTCATCTGCAAGGAACATGCAGTAGTTTTCACCACCCCAGCCCCGTGTGGCATAGGTCCAGTCTGCACCGACCATATGCAGGATTTTCCACAGTGGAACCATCTCTTCTGGTTCCACGCCCGGTTCACGGGAATTCTGGCTTAAGAAAAAGTGTGCCCCTTCTTTATTGACCGGTGCTTCCAGATCTTCCCAGCCCGGCTGGTCTTCATGAACTTCGTCAAGAATATCCCCAACCACCCATTCAAAATCTTCTTCAGAAATGCCCATGGCGCTGCCGCAGGAGTTTCTAAGGGCCATATCACAGGAACCCACAATGCCTTTGGGCCTTTCTTCCCGGGGCCATAACTGCCGGGCCTCAAATATCATTGCCGCGATGTCGATATTCATCGGGCAGACATAGACACACCGCTGGCACTGGGAACACATCCACACCCATGGGTGCTTGGTCAGTTCCTTGTCCATGCCCAAAGCCACCATCCTGACAAATTTGCGCGGATCCATATTTTCAAGACCGGTTGCCGGGCAACCGGAAGCGCATGCGCCGCATGTCAGGCACATATTGAGATTGACACCATTGGGCAGTTTGTTCATCAGTTTTTCTTTGAACGCTGCCTTTGTTCCTTTATCGAGTTTTATTGCCTCGGTCATAACGTTCTCCTTTGAAAAGGGTTGCTTTATAGATCTGAATTTTTTTACATTAATTTATTTACATCAGCATTGTTTTAAATCCCCGATGTCCGCTGACAGTCAGCGCATCAACCGCAGCATATCAACCGGCCACAAGCCCGCAGAACACCTTTCTCAGGTATGCCTGGGGAATGGATGCCAGGTACTGATCGTCAAAATCCGGTTCCCGGTCCGGGGACCGGATTGTTTGAAAATCAAAGGGGTCCGGGCTGTCACAGATGGTGAAGGAGGTCATCTTTATTTCAGTACTTTGGGGCTGTTTTTTTGAATTATTATTCAGCCAGGCATCACAGCTTTCGTGATCCCCTGCATGCATGACGTAAATGATCTGTTTGGTGCGGATGCAGATCAGACGGTATCCTGCACCAAGGTCATATTTCCAGCAATGTTTCACCCGGGCATCTGAACGTGCCCTGAACAGCCCGGCGGCCTGGGCTGTCTGGCCCTGGGTCATGGCCTCAATGATTTTTCTGGCACGGCCTGCTGCAATGAATGGCGTATTGGCCTGCCCTTCCATTGCTGTAAGCTGTCTTTCCAGTTTGGGATGAAGGAGGACTTCGTCAGCCATACTTACCCTCCGGTTAACTGCCGCATGTCCCGCCGCTGCAACCTGTACATCCGCCTGCCGGTTTCAGGCTGGAATCAAGGCGAAAGCCGGTTCCTGCGAAATCAATATCCACAGGGCTTGCCTTTTCCAAAAGATCCTTATCCATGACGTATTCCACATCATCAAAGGTAAACACGGCATCTGTATTTTTTTTCTCGTCCAAAGCCATGGCAAGACTTGGGCCGCCGCATCCGGCGCTGTTGAGAAAGATTCTGACGGGTACAATTTCTTTGCCTTCAAAGTACATCCTGACCTGTTCCTGGGCAGGCTTACTGACATTGATCATCTGACGGGCTCCTTATATCCTTTACTTTCCGGTAGCAACAATTATCCAGTCTACACCCGAAACGATTCAAGACCTATATAAAATAAGGGTTTTTGGCAAATTGAAAATCCTTATGCGCTTGCGTTTTTTTTATAGGTATTTTCAATTTTTTTCATGACAATCCCATGGCCGGTTCCGGATCAAAAAAAGGATTATCCGGCCCTGGTAATCGGCTTTCTTTCCCTGCTAATTGCTGGTACGAAGTTTTTCCCAGTATTTCTGATAAATTTCAATGGCTTGTCCCACATCATTCTGGAACTCGCCTTGTTTGATGATTTCAGCGTCAGGAAAGATGGTCCGGCTGCTGCTGATGTCAGGATCCAGCAGGGCAATGGCCGGCGTCACCGGGGTGGGGTACCCGTAGGCTTCAACACAGGCCTTGGCCACTTCGGGGGTCATCATAAAGTTGATAAACGCATGCGCACCTTTGGGGTTTCTTGCCCCCTGGGGGATGACAAAGCTGTCCACCCAGAAGCTTGCGCCTTCTTTAGGGTATATATACTGGATTGCCGGATTTTCTTTCCGGGCCATCCATGCTTCACCGTTCCAGATCATGCCGATGCTGACCTCGCCTGCCAGAAAGGGCAGTTTAGGGGAGTCGGAGTTGAACAGCAGCACATTGGGCATCAGATCCTTGAGCAGCAGGTAGGCCTCTTCAATTTCCCCGGGATCCGTGGTGTTGCCGGAAAACCCTTTAATGCGCAGCGCCATGTGAAACACTTCCCGCAAATCGTCCTGGAGCAGCAGTTTACCTTTAAATTCAGGTTTCCACAGATCTTTCCAGGATGAGATCTGTTCTTTGGGGATTTCGCCGGTGTTCACGGCAATACCGGTGGAGCCCCACATATAGGGAATGGAGTAGGTGTTGTCCGGGTCATAATCCTTGTTCAAAAGATTCGGGTCAAGATTTTTCATATTGGGTAAAAGGGTGTGGTCCAGTTTCATGAGCATACCTTCCCTGCCCATCTTTGAAACAAAATAGGTTGAGGGTACGGCCACGTCATACCCGTCTTTTTTGATCAGCTTGAGCTTGGCATACATGGTCTCATTGCTGTCATAGGTGGTGTAAACCACTTCAATGCCGGTCTCTTTGGTAAACTGTTCAAGCACTGATTCGGGCAGATATTCTGTCCAGTTGTAAATAAAAATTTTTTCTGCGGCCTGGGCCTGAATGGCGGCAAGCAGCAGCACGGCGGCAAGGATAATAAGGGGTTTAAATCGTGTTTTCATGGATTTTTTTCTCCTTCAACATTAATTGACTGACAATAACCAGTGCAAGGGAGAGCAGGACCAGAAGCGCGGCAAGCGCATTCACTTCGGGTTTGACTCCCACTTTAACCATTGAAAAAATTTTCAAGGGCAGTACATCGTAACTTGGACCCGTGACAAATGAACTGATGATGACATCATCAAGGGACAGGGTAAATGCCAGAAGCCAGCTTGAGATAAGCGCCGGCCGCATCATGGGCAGGATCACCCGGGCGAGAATGTTTTTTTCCGATGCCCCCAGATCCCGGGCCGCATCAAGAATATTGGGATCAAAATCCTGGAGTCTTCCCGTGATGGTCACGATGGCAAAGGGCAGGCAGAAGGTGATGTGGGAAAACAGCAAAGACCAGAACCCCAGGCCAATGCCCAGGGTGACGAAAAGAACAAGAAAGGCAATGGCAAGGATAATATCCGGGGCCATCATCAGGGTCATGCTTGTGCCCTGGATGACTTTTCGTCCGAAAAACCGGTACCGGTTCAGCCCGATGGCGGCAAGGGCGCCAATCATTGTGGCCAGGGTGGCCGCGCATACGGCAATGACCACGGAATGGCGGGCTGCCTCCATCAGGGAGTGGTTTCCCAGCATGGCCGTGAACCATTTAAAGGTAAATCCCCCCCATTTCATGCCGTATTTGTTCAGGTTGAACGCATTGACAACCAGCACGGCGATGGGCAGGTAAAGATAGAAAAATATGCCTGCAAAGTAAAACAGCCTTAATATATTCATCCGCTTATTCCCTTGCCCTGGCCGAAACGGCGTAACAGCATGCCGTATCCGATCAGCATCATTGCCATGAAAATAATAAGGACGATGCTGGTTGCCGAGCCCAGGGGCCAGTTCCTTGCGTTGAGGAACTGCTGCTGGATCAGGTTGCCCACAAGCAGCTGGCGTGCACCGCCTAAAAGGGAGGCCACATAGAAAAGACCCATGGTGGGTACGAACACCATGACACAGCCGGCCATGATGCCGGGCAGGGTGAGCGGAAAAATGACCTTGATAAATGCGCTGACAGGGCCTGCGCCCAG
>NZ_JBFXHE010000062.1:0-15670 GCF_050177295.1 Desulfobacter sp. | reverse complement strand
ACATCCCGGGCCGTGGCCACCAGTTTATTCATCATGTTTGTAACTATTTTATTTTACCTGGTACTGGTCTGCATCAGTGTCTGGGTTGGGAACGCATCCTGGCCCCATGGGACATCTTTGCTATTTGCAACCTGCAGCGGCGTTATTATGGGGGGGCAAATCGGTACCCGTTTAATCCGTATTCCATGGCTGAAGAGGCATCAAAAACATACCTTTATTATTTTGCTGGCTATGTCCATCATTCACTTGATTTGGTAGAAAAACAGCCTGGAAAAACAACCGAGAAAATTATGTTGTCCCGGTGATATGAATTAACGAGAACACCGTCAATGGGGACGTGATTTTCATACAGTGTTTCATCCAGCCATTCGATTCTTTTTACAGGGGTTTTTAAACCGGTTTGCCGGTATTTGAGCAAGGCTTCTTTGATGGTCCATATTTTCAGGATGGTTTCAAGGTCTGCCCCGGCGTATGCGCTTTGTTCTTTTGGGGAAAATCCGGCGTGTAAAAGGGCAGGGATATCCACAGGGCTTAAAACCTCCATGTCAATGCCCAAGCCATTGGCTTTTCCGGGCAGGGCCGCGGCCAGGGCGTAGTCACCGGAATGGGTAATGGATATGGCATAATCAAAGGCCGGTGCCAGGGCAGGTGCCCCGGATGCGTCATTTTGTACCTCAATTGCATCCGGGGCCAGGTCTTTTTCCTGCATGATAAGGCGTTTTACCGCCCATCGTCCGGCCAGACGTTCCACCTGCTTTTTCAGGGCAAACAATTGATTGAGCCCGGTGAGTTCAGTCCGGGAAAGCACCGGTCTTGCAAACTGATCCGGGCTGAATTGGCAGCCGGGCCTGGTCTGGTAACCCGGCCCGACACTGTCCGCTAACAATCCCTCAAGCATCGCCGGGATGTGGACAAGGCAGAAATGAATGCCCTGTTCCCGGAACAGCTGGGTCATGCGTGGCATCTAACTGGCCAGCAGGCTGTTCTTTATGATCTGCGCATCGGGACGGTCTTCTTCTGCCAGGCGATCCACCCGGACCATTTGAAAGTCCTGGATGTCAATGATCACACGGCCCGAAAGGTCTGCCAGCTGCATATGATATGTTTTGGTGTCACTGCCCTGGGCCAGACGCCGGGTTACGCAGAAATAGGGCGTATCCGGCAGAACCGTCCCTGCAAATGACACCTTGCTGATGGCATAGGGCAGCACCACGTCTGCACTGGTGAAAAATTCAAGTATGCCGCCGGTTTGGAACATGGCATCCATGATCACCACAGGCGTGACAAATTCAGGATGGGTCTGGTCTTTAAAAAATTCGCGTCCGGGCCGCCATTGAACCACTGTAACCAGGCTGTCCTGATCCAGGGAAACCAGCTGATCCACGGAGCGGAACAGCCCGTCCATGAACAGGCGGTCCGGGTGGTAGATCTGTTCCTGCCATCCAGCATCGACCTTAAATTCTGACAGGGCAGGGGGAACTATTTCATCCAGGGCAGGCGAATCTGTACCGATTTTAAATTTGCCCTGGTAATGCAGGGTGTTCTGGGCAGGGGCGTTGCCTCCCGGGGGGGTGAAAACAGATTGGATTTGGGTTGTTATCAATCCGTCTGCGGTTTTTTCAGCAAAAATTTCAATGTTCTTGGGACGGTTTTTTAATAATTTGATGCCATAAGGGATTTTAAAATCACTGGCTTCAAGGATGTGCCCTTGACCACCGCTGCATTCCAGGGCCGCTTCCGCCATGGTTTCCAGACCGGTTGCCCCTAAAAACAGAGGCACGCCTTTTCTGGCATGGTCGAAGAGAAAAAGATCCCTGTCTGCTTCCAGCAGGCGTTTGAATTTCAGCCTGTCACGGGCGGCATCCTGCTCTACGGTGTCCAGGAACGGACCTATGGCAAGCAGACCGTCCGGGTCAAATGCGGCTGGATTTTTTTCAGGGGGGGCCCCAATCAGGATTTCAAAGCTGTCCGGATTGTGCATCTCTTCCTGGAAAAAGCGGACCCCTTGGGCCACCGGCAGAAAGGCAATGCCTTTTTCCTTTAGCACGGCTTCAATGGTGCCCTGGGCCGCCATCCCGATTTCCGCCCAGGCGGTCCAGTCAAAAATTTTAAAGGTCAAATCCTTTGTTTTCAGGGCATTTGCCTGTATCATGGCCCCCATCATGTCGTTTCCGGCGGTGTAGTCTGACTGGGCCTCGTTGCCGAACCTGGCCGTGATGGATGAAAATCCGATAATATACCGGCAGTTTTTGTTTTCAATGGCTGCCAGCACATTGGCCATCCCCTTGACCTTGGTGTCAAACACCAGATTAAAATCATCCATGGATTTTTTTTCAATCATAATGCTTTTGTCCACACCCGCAGCATGAATCACCCCGTCAATGCGGTCGTATTGACTGACCGCCTTTTGAACGGCGCCGGGGTCGGTGACATCCACGGCATGATAATTCACGGCCTTTGCCTGGGCCCGCAGCTGGGCCAGATTTTCCCGGGCCGTAAGAATCCGCCGCAGTCCGGCTGTTCTGTTTTTCAGCTCCACGGGTTTGGCTGTGGGATGTATGGACTTGAGTGCGGCCATGATTTGTGTGTCATTCATGTTAGTTACGATGGCATCGGTCCCCGGGATTTCCAGTTCATCTTCCACCCGGCTGCGTCCTAAAATCACCAAGGTCATGCCGGCAGTTGTAACCGACTTGAGCAGTTCATAGGTGATGCCCGCAGCACCGCCTGTGACCAGCAAGGTGTCATTGCCTTTTATGACCGAGAAGTCTTTGTCCCGGGTCTGTGGTGTGGCTGGGCTGCCGGTATTGGCACGGATACCGAATCTTTTGCCCTTTTCAAGGCCCACCTCCAGACGGGTGCCGGCACCGAAAACTTCATTCATGAACAAAGATGCAGCCCGGGCCATATCTGCAAGTTCGGTTTTGTCCATAAACTCCACAAGTTTTACCCCTGTTCCCGGGTACTCCTTGGCAACGGTTTTCAGCAGGCCTGAAATACCGCTGAAAACAGGGTAGAGCTGATCCGGTGCAGGTTCCCTGAAACGGGCCAGGGCGGACTGGACCGATACGGCAGCCAGGCGGCGGCAGGACTGACCCAGGTGGCTGCCAAATGCCTTGCACAGCAGGAACAAAAATTTGACCGCAGCGCTCTCTTGGTTCAGGGGTGCACCCGGTTCCATGGCAAAATCCAGGGGGTGAAGAAAAAAGATCCCGGAAATGCCCTCATGGTCCGCCTTTATTTGCGGGATGATCTCTTCGGCACTTTCAAGCGTGTTTAAATCAACGGTGTAATCATCGTGTTCACTGTTACCCACACAGATGACATGCCCTTTATTTTCTTTAATCAGGTCTGCCACAGCCCGGCCAAACCCCTGTTTGTCCATGATGATCAAATAGGTTTGTCCCTCAAACTCAAGGTTACCGGGTACAGAACCGGGCAGTTGGCGCAAGCCAAAGGTATAGCGCTGAATTCCGGATTGACCCGGCTGGTCTGTTTCAGGTGCCTGGGAATCAGGGGTGGCAGGCACCGGCGTGGTCTTGGCCTTGGTGGTGCCACTGTCTCCGGACAGGTTGGTCTGAATATATTCACTGATTTTCCTGATGGTGTTCAATTCAGACAGATTGATATCTTCGGGAACAGACAGGCCGTATGCTTTTGTAATCTTGCCGAAGGTCTCCACCTGCTTGACTGTGTCAATGCCCAGATCTGCTTCCAGGTCCAGGTCCGGTTCCAGCATGTCCCGGGTGTAACCGGTCTGCTCGGCAATCAGGCTTGTGATTTCTGCGGTGATGTCCGGGCCGCTGCCGGAACCTGAATCCGGTGTCTGGGCAATCGTTCCGGATGCAGGCGGTTCCTGGGTTTGATCCGTTTGAATCCGGCTGCTGATATACTGGGCAATTTTTCGTATGGTGCTCAGCTCCGAAAGGCTGATATCCTCGGGTACGGTCAGGCCGAATGATTTGGTGATCTTGCCGAAGGTCTCCACCTGCTTGACCGTGTCAATGCCTAAGTCCGCTTCCAGGTCCAGGTCCGGTTCCAGCATGTCCCGGGTGTAACCGGTCTGCTCGGCAATCAGGTTTGTGATTTTCTCCGTGATGTCCGGGCTGCGGTCAGCACCTGAATCCGGTGTCTGGGCACTAGTGGCGGATTCAGGCGGTACCGGGGTTTGATCCGTCGGAATCCGGCTGCCGATATAACTGGCAATTTTTCGTATGGTGTTCAGTTCGGAAAGGCTGATATCCTCGGGCACGGCCAGGCCAAAGGATTTGGTGATCTTACCGAAGGTCTCCACCTGCTTGACCGTGTCAATGCCTAAGTCCGCTTCCAGGTCCAGGTCCGGTTCCAGCATGTCATGGGTGTAGCCGGTCTGGTTTGCGATCAGGTCGGTGATCTGGCGTAAAACATCGGTGGCTGCGGCATTGCCCGCAACTTTTCCGGGCTGTTCTGCCTGGACAGATACCGGCTGTTTGGGTTTCTCGTGTCCGGCCGTTTCTCTGCCTTTATCCTTAAAACTCTCCTGGAGCATTGGTCCTGTGCGTTGATCCCCGGGAAAAACGCACAGGGTTTTATTTATGATGGCCAGCTTGGGATCTGCACTGCCGGTGATCCGGGCCAGCCACTCCTGGTAGGCCGGGTTGTTCTCCACACCGGCTTCCTGAACCCGGTCCATCATTAAAAAGGCATAATGGGATCCGAACCCGGCGCTGAAATGCAGCCCAAAGCGGTAATCACCATGCCCTGACCGTGTAAAATTCAGATCTGAAAATTCGGCAGGTATATGATCCAGGTTGGCCACAGGTGGAAATTTCTTTGCCTGCAGGCCTTTGATCAGTATGGCATCCTCAATGCCCGCGCCCAGGGTGTGCCCCGTATACCCCTTGGTGTTGGTGATTGCAATTTTTTTATAATCGTTGGGAAATGCGGATTTTAAGGCATTCACTTCAGCCGAGGCACTGCCGCCCCGGGCCGGTGTAAAGGTCTCATGGGACATGAATACCAGTTGTCCGGCCATGTCCGTACGGGATATGGCGTTTTGTTTTTCCACCTGGCCCACGAATTTATTGAGTTCACCGGCAAGGTGGTTCACATCAATGCGGGAGGGGTGAAATGCGCTGTTGCCGATATGGGAACCCAGTATCCGGGCCTGGCCGTTCAACCCCCTGTGGTTCAGGGTGTCTTGGCGTTCCACAACGAGCCCCACTGCACCGGAACCTAAAATCGTGCCGTTCCGGTCCTCATCAAAGGGTTTGGCCGCGTCTGACACCACTTCCTTGCTGGTGGCAGCGCCCATGGCCAGAAATCCTGACCCCACCCACGGCATCTGGGCTTCACTTGTGGCTGCTTCCCCGCCGATGACAATCACCCTGTCGCACCGGCCGGTTCGAATCCAGTCCCCTGCTACGCCAATGGCCTGGGTGGTGGATGCACACGCCCCGGTCAGATGAATATTGGGCCCCTTTGCCCGGATGAGCTGGGCAAAATGTGCGCCGCCTAAGGACACGATGTCAAAGAGAATATTACGTTCAAACTTGTATTGGCCGTATACTTTGCGTCGCTCGCGGATCCTGAAGAACCAGTCTGTGATAACATCCTTCATATCCCTGTCCGTGAGATGCTCCATCAGGTGATAGTAGATGTTTTCCAGCTCATCATAGGGTTTGACGTAAAACTTGTTGTAATAATACGCATTGAGATGGTGCAGCAGGGTTTCAAAACCAGGGAAAATACCTGTCATGATCACGCCTGTTGTATCCTGCATTTCCTGGGGTAATATCAACCCGTCCGGGATGGCACTGCCGGTGGAGGTTTTTTTATACCCTTTGACCAGGGGAATGTGGGCGTCTTTCAGGGCTTCAAGTCCTGCTGCCATGGCCAGTTCATCCACAAGGTCAAACTTGCGGCTGATGCCGTATTCCGCAGACAGATCAAAATACCCCAGTTTACCGGCCAGTTGGATCACATCACTGGTGCGCACAATCTCCACAAACCTGGCATTACCGTTGGGTTCCTTGAATACCCGGGTAATGTTCATGTCCACGATTTTGTTTTTCTCTTCCTGGGTCAACGGTTCAATGAAATTGTGCCCCGCAAGAATTCGGTCAAAGTTTTTTTCATTGAATACCTGGTTGCCTTTGCCCGGCAGGCCAACGGCAGCACCGGCAATACAGACAGAACCTGTATACAGGCCTAAATTTTCAACATCCGCCAGGGCCTTTTTCTGCTGAAACGCCTGGTATTCGCGATGCAGTGCCGCCTGGATCAGGGTCTTGTTCTGTTCTAAGAACGTGCTGAAATCTATGTCGTTGTTCATGGGTTCTATGGGTGAGGCTGTTTTTTGCGGGGCCTTATTTTTCAAGTTTTGGGGTTCAATATTCATCAGTTCCCGGGGTGCTGATTCGCTTGCTTGGGCAATATCCTTTGCCTTGGGTGTGATAAACCGGTCGGAGGCCAGGGTGAAACATTCAAGCTCTCCTTTTTTGGCATCTGCCGTGGGCATGGATTCCGGATTTTTAATGGAGATGTTTTTCAACAGGTTGCACAAAAGTCTGCCTGGTCCGATTTCAATAAACTTTTGGCAGCCCATGGCATGAACACCTTTTACGGATTCTACAAATTCCACAGGGGAGACGATCTGGCGCGCCAGGTGGACCCGGATCATCTGTTCATCGGCAGGATAGGGCTTGGCTGTCAGGTTTGAGATGATTTTATGGGCGTTTTTAAGATTGAACTTTACGGAGGCAAGCGTCTTGGCCATATTGTCGGCTGCAGGTTCCAGCAGCGGGGTGTGAAAGGCGGCGGACAGGGCCAGTTTTTTATGTAAAATATCTTTGTCTTTAAGATGGGCGCAAAAAAGATCTATGCCCTGGGTGGTCCCGGCAATGGCGGTCTGTTTTTCGCTGTTTTTGTTGACCAGCCAGATATTTTTAACGCCGGAGTCTGAAATCATCTCCTGGGCGCCTTTTTCCCCGTCAAAAACCACCATGATCCCGCCGGGGTTTTCCTTGGATGCCCGGCCCATAAAATCCGCCCTGGAAATCACAAGATTCATGGCTGTACTGAAATCAATCAAGCCTGCGCAGTAAAGGGCTGAGTATTCTCCGACACTGTGGCCGATATAAAAGTCAGGTTCAAAGCCTTTGAGGTTTAATGCGTGATAGATGGCCGCGGTGGACAGGAAAATGGCGGGCTGGGTGTTTTCCGTCTGATTCAGCGGGGCACCGCCGGTGTTCATGATGTCCAGCAGGGATGTTCCCCTGCGCTCCCGGAAAATTTTCTCCCCCTGGTCCATCAGGGCTTTGATTTCAGGCACACTCTGGTAAAGGGCTTTCAACATACCTGCAGACTGGGCACCCTGGCCCGAAAGCAGGGCTGTGACGGCTGTGGTCCGAACCTGGTTTGTCCAGGCCCCGGGTGTGATTGCGGGCAGTTCCACAGACGCGTAAGCGTTTTGGGCCTGCAGAAACCGGGGCACTCGGCCAATGATTATATGGGCGTGGTTGCCGCCGATACCGTTGACATCAGCACCTAAAAGCGCGCCATCCGCCAGCGGTGTAATCTCCTTGACCGGGTGCAGCAGGCTTTCCTTTTCTATGAGTGTGGATTGGGGCCGGAACCCATGGGTAGGCAGCAGAACCCCTTTACCCGACATCATCAAAAGTCTTGCCATGACCACGGCGGGATTGGCCGCTTTAAAGTACCCGAATTCGGTTTTGATATTGCCGTATGCCACGGGATGGTTCAGGCTTTTCTCAATGGCCTGTTTTTCCACCAGATCCAGGAACGGATTGGACACACCAAATACATCCAGGTATGCCAGATTTGCTTTTCGGGTTTTAAATGTCCCGGTGTCATTTGAGATCACTTTTTCATATTTGTTTTCAGATGGTGATAATAAATGCTCGGGCGCACTTGCCGCCAGGTTCAGGCATTTTAATTCACCCAGAACAGGCATGTTGTGCTGTTTTGCATATTTATAGGTGGTTACAACCAGGCAGGCTGCACCCTCTCCCATGACATATCCGTTGGCGTCATTGTCAAACAGGCTGGGTTCGGTTTGGGCCAGAATGCCTAAACGTTTGAATGCCAGCAGCACCCCCGGATACAGGTTGGTGTCCACTCCGCCGGTGACCACGGCATCCAGGTTGCCAGCCCGCAGATTTTTAACCGCCATGTCCAGGGCCATGGTGGCCGAAGCACATGAGGCATCCACCACAAAATTGGTGCCCTGGGTGTTGTAGTGTTTGGAGATGCGGGCAGACACGATGTTTGACAGCATCCCGGGTATGCTGTCCCCGGTCATGGCAGGATATCTTTTGCATAAAAGTTCTCCCACGCGGTCTGCAATGGCTGACAGGATATTTTTATCCACCGCTGTAACGGACCGGATCATGCGCTGGAGCAGAGGAATCCTTGTACGGATAATTGATTCGACATTCCGGGTCCCGGAAATTGTGCCCAGGATAACCCCGATTCTGTTGCCGGCGGTCAGGTTGTTCAGAAGGCCTGCCTGTTCAAGGGCCTGGCCTGCCGCATCCAGGCCGAATAACTGGGCCCGGTCCATGTACGCCATGGCGGACGGCGGAATTTTAAAGGTTTTGGGGTCCAGGAGAAAATCGTCAACAATGCCGTTTTTCATCATGGGCAGATGAAATCCCGAATTTTCATCCTCCTGGGCATAACAGGCATTGGCCAGGCGCTCGGACGGCATGGGATGGTAGGCCTTTTGCCCCGAGACCATGGCATCCCAGAACGCGTCTTTGTTTTTGGCCTTTGGCAGGACAACGCCCATGCCGGAAAAAACGATCCTGTCGTCATTGGGATCATGGTCAAGGTCTGCAAAAATCCTGCGGGAAAGCGTCGTGTCCGCCCGGTTGAACTCGCTGACCACGGCATGGTAGTTAATGCCCCCGAACCCGTAGGCGCTGACCGCTGCCATGCGCGGGCCATTGGCTGGCGCATCCCAGGGTCTGGGATTTTCCAGGACAAACAGAGATGAGTCTGCTATGTCGATTTTCGGAGAAATTTTTTCAAATGCGCCGTTGGGAGGCAGAATCTGATGGTTCAAGGCCAGCAATGTTTTTATCATGCCGGCCATGCCGGCAGCCCCGAGTAAATGACCGATCTGGGATTTGATGGATGATACGCCAATGGATGTGCCCTGGTTATACACCTGACGCAGGGTCTCCATCTCCACGGCATCCCCCACCTTTGTGCCGGTGCCGTGGGCTTCGATAAACTGCACCATCCCCGGGGAAAATTCTGACTTTATCTTTTCATGACAGCGCTGAAACGCTAATTTCTGCCCATCTTTATCCGGGGCTGCAATCCCCTTGCCCTTTCCGTCGGAAGACGAGGCGATTGATTTGATTACCCCAAGGATGGGGTCTTTTTCCCGGATGGCGTCTTTGAGGCGTTTCAGGACCAGAACCCCGGCCCCTTCACCCAGGATAAAACCGTCGGCCCGTTCATCAAAGGGGAATGACCCGTTGGCGGACAGGGTGCCCATTTTGCAGAATCCCACAAATGATTCCGGTGTCAGGTTGGTGTTGACACCGCCTGCAATCACCGTGTCATGGGTCCCGCTTAAAAGCTCATGAATCCCGCACTCAATGGCGGAAAGGGCTGTGGCGCATGCGGCATCCACCACATAATTGGTGCCGAAAATGCCTAAATGATGCGCAATGCGGGCCGCTTCCATGTTCAGCGTAACACCGTGCACAGGTTCGTAAATCGAGCCCTGGGACATTTTTATGCGTAACTCATCAATGATTTTCTTTTGTTCCGCTTCGGACAATGCATTGAATTCAGGCGTATTGCGCAGGTATTGTTTAACCTCGGGAAAAAAGTATTTAAAATGCAGATCCGATGCCATTTCATTGCCAAGGCAGGTGGCCACAATAACGGCCGTGCGTTTCTGTTCTTTTGTTGCAATCCGGTTGTCACCGGTTAACAGATTCGCGTTTTCCACTGCCTGGTAGGCGGCATGCAGCAGCATCTGCTGGCTGCGGGACAATTTTGATGCCTTGGCCGGTGTATACCCGAACCGTTCATTGTCAAATTGAAAATCATTCACTATGCCTGCGATCTGTGTATAGGACTTGTCCTGGGCCTTGGGATCCGGATCATAGTAAAGGGATTTTTCCCAGCGGTTGTCAGGGAGCTGACAAATACTGTATTTTTTATCAAGAATATTGTGCCAGAAGGTGTCTGTGTCATGGGCGTCGGGAAACACGCAGCCCATGCCCACCACGGCAATTTCATCATTGATTTCCCCCTGGGCGGAGAAGAGGACTTCAAGGGCGTTGAGCCGGGCTATAAGTCCATCCTTTTGCAGGAATAATTTGTGATGAATTTCGGCGATGCTGGTCTGGTTTTCAAAGAAAGCAAGGCCTTCGCCGGTCATGAAGTTGCCGTTTGACCGTTGTTCTTCATCCGTGTATGAAATCCACTGGCCGTTATTTTTACGGCCAAAATCAGGGGTCTTGCCTTTGGCGCTGATGAGAAGTGAGCCTAAATTATCCTTTTCAAAGGCGCTTTTGCGCAGGCCTAGGGTCATGGTATCATCTGCCAGGCGGCAGTGCTCATTTTTCATGATCTGGCCGGCAAAGGCCGTGTTGGCGGTGCGGCAGGCAAGCCCCACGGTGGAACCGATGATGGTGGTGCGTTTGTGCTCCTGAACCACCTGCTGGTACACGGGCGTTAAGGCGCCTGTTTCAATAATCTCCTTTGTGAACAGGTAGGCTGTGCCCAGCTGAATGCCGATCTTTACGCCTTCCCGGGCCAAAAGTGCTGTCATGGCGGATATAAAATGGGAGCCTTCGGCACTGGTGATGCCTCCGGCAAACAGGACGCTTATATCCGGCCGTTGATCCAAAGGCAGATCCAGCAGGGTTTCAATGCTCAGTTCCCACAGAACCGTGCTGGAGAGGCTGCCGATATGACCGCCGGCTTCATTGCCTTCCAGAATAAAACGCCGCGTTCCTTTTTCAAAGGCGTTCTTCAATACGCCCGGCAGAGGGGTGTGAAGATATGCCCGGGTGCCGCAGGCTTCCAGTTCATTGATCTGGGAGGGAATCCCGCCTGCAAAAAGTGCAAAGGGTGTCTGTTTTGTTTTGATCAGGTCCAGGTGATGATCCAGGGTGGGGTTAAAGGCTTTGATGCCGATCATGCCGGCACCGAATACGGGCAGTTCATCGGATTTTTCAGGCAGGATTTGGGCTGCAATTTCAGCAGGAAGACTGCCTAAGGCAAAAAAGGGCAGGCCGCCGTTTTCATAAACGGCCCTTGCAAATTCTTTGTTGTCGGAAATGTTGGCCATGGGGCCCTGGGTGATGGGAAAACGGGTGCCATGTTCCTTTGCCAGGGATGCGTGTTCGGTTAAGGGATCAAATTGCTCCACAGCGTTCAGGGCATGTCCCACAGACGTGAACAGGGCCTGGATCATCTGTGTCAGCCGGCTGCCGCGCTTTGCAAAGTGCCGGGCAAAGGCCGCATCCTGGCCAAGATAGAACAGGGCCTGCATGGGAGCGTCATTATCCTGGCCCAGGGATGCCATGTTTTGTTCCAGTGCGGTTTTAATGAAACCCAGATCCTGTCCCTCTGCTTTTTTTATACTGATTTTTTTGATCAGGTCCTGGACGATCTTTGTCCCGGGTTTTGCAAACACCCGGTGCTGTGTATTGCCGCCGCCGTCTAAAATGACCGTGTCGGTCTCTTCCATTTTTTCAAGGACCTTTTTAAAGGCTCCTGAAACCGGTGCGTCTTCGGCCAGATAGAGCTGGTCATCCAACACCAGGCCCGAAGCCCCGGCTGCAAAAAATCCCGGTGCCGTGTGAAACCCCACGCCGCCGTGGACAAAATATGGAAACTCACTTTTTTGGGCATAATACTGGCTCAGCATGAAGCTTGACGCTGAAGATGTCCTGCCGCCGGCTTCCCGGCCTTTTAAAATAATGCCATGGGGATTGATACTTTTCAGGATGGTTTCAAGTCCGGGTTCATAAATTTCCACCATCAGAATTTCAGGGTTTACCGCTATTCTATTATTGATAAGTGAATCCGGGTTATGGCAGGCAACAATGACGCATTCGGGCAGATCTGCCGGGTGCTGTTCAAAATAGTCCCAGATTTTTTCATCCTCCGCATAAATACGGATACTGTGGCGCAGGTTTTGATTTTTAAGCTGCCCGAGCAGGTCAGAAAGCTTTGAGGTGTCTATGAATTCAGTATCCAGAACAGGCATGGCACCGGCTATCCAGATGGTTTTAAAAAAATCAAGGTCATATGTTTTGGGGGGATGATATGCCAGCAGAGGCAAACGGGTGGTCAGTATTCTATTAAGCACAGGGCTTCTCCTTGTTGGTTTTTCGTTCTCCGGCAAAACGCTAACAAAGATCGTGCCACTCTTTTGTTCCGGCATGATAAGGTTATGAATATATAGGGTAAAGAAATATTATTTATCTGAAACTATGATTTGAATTATAAATTATTGTGCAAAAAATGTATTCATGTCATACATTAAATGAATAATGGATTAATCATGGGATCGAATATGAAAGAACTAACCGCTTTACTGCCCGAAGAACTGGATTTTTTTAAATGCGTTCACTACGCCAGTGCTGCCAACCCCTTTGGCAGGGAGCGGGTTCTGCGGGAAGCGCAAATTGCAGGTATTCCACCGGACAGTCCCAAAGAGATCAGGATGCTTAAGGTGTGTCAGGCTGTAAAGCATTGCCTGGCCCAGGCGGAAAAGCGCGGCAGGATCAATCTTGGTTCTTTTAAGGGCGAGGATCAGTATTTTTTGCGGTCTGCATTGCTGTTTCACTATTTTCACCTGTTCAGAAAAGAGATCGACACCCTGATCACACGCCAGCTTGATAATGCCGAAGAGTCCCTGGACGCGCATTTTGCGCCGGAGGCCCTGGCCCTGTTGCGCGGCTGGGGATTCGGCATTGATGAGAGCAGGCGCTGCATTGCCCTGGCGTATCAGTTGCGCCGGGCCTATTATTTCATTTTCCGGCATCTGGTGGGCCGCAGCAGTTGTATGCAGCAGCTGCGGCGGGATCTGTGGCAGAACGTGTTCACCCATGACATCCTTATGTATGACCAGTATCTATGGAACCGCATGGAAAATTTCTCCACCCTGCTGTTTGGTGAAACCGGCACGGGCAAGGGAACCGCTGCCCTGGCCATGGGGCGCTCCGGCTATATCCCCTTTGATGAAAAGGAAAACAAGTTCACTCATAATTTTGTGAATACCTTTACCACGCTCAATATCAGCCAGTTTCCTGAAACCATCATTGAATCCGAGCTGTTCGGCCATGTGCGCGGCGCATTTACAGGGGCGGTCAAGGACCATAAAGGGGTGTTCAGCCAGTGCAGCCCCAATGGATCCATTCTTCTGGATGAAATCGGCGAGTTGTCCACCCATGTTCAGATAAAACTGCTCAATGTGCTCCAGGACCGGGTCTATTCACCCGTGGGAAGCGATGAAAAACACCGGTTTCACGGCAGGATCATTGCCGCCACAAACCGCAGCATCCGGGAGATCAGGGAAAAGAAGATATTCAGGGATGATTTTTACTACCGTCTGTGTTCCGATATCATCACGGTGCCGCCCCTGCACAAAAGAATTGCCCAGGATCCCGAAGAGCTTCCGGATCTTTTGGCACACACGGTGACCCGTATTGTGGGGCAGCCTTCCCCGGAAATTGTCTCCCGTGTGCTTGAATATATTGAAGGCAGCCTTACGCTGTCATATCCATGGCCGGGCAATGTGCGGGAACTGGAACAATGTGTCAGGCGTGTGGTGCTGCGCAATGCCTATGAATATGAAACAGATGAGGCCCTGGAACCCGCGTCCAAAGCAGATGCTTTAACCCGGCAGATTCAGGACGGCCGTCTCAGTGCCCAGGACCTGCTGATCCACTATTGCACCCGCTTGTATGAAAAACACGGCACCTATGAGGCGGTTGCCCGCATTGCCGGGCTGGACCGGCGGACGGTGAAAAAGTATATTGATTCCAGAGATCAGGTTCATTAAAACGAATATATAAGGAAAAATCCATGTCAAGTTCATTTGGAAAATTGTTTCGTGTTTCAACCTTTGGTGAATCCCACTGCCCCGGGGTCGGGGTAGTTGTGGACGGGTGTCTGCCCGGGATGGCGCTGACGGAGCCCGATATCCAGTACCAGCTCGACCGCAGACGCCCGGGCCAGAGCGCCGTGTCAACGGACAGGCAGGAGTCGGACCAGGTGTCCATTCAGTCCGGCACGGAACACGGCCTTACCCTGGGTACGCCTATCTCCCTGTTTGTGCCCAATAAGGACCAGCGCCCGGGCGATTATAAATCCATGGCAGATATCCCAAGGCCCTCCCATGCGGATTTCACCTATCAGTCAAAATACGGAATCCGGGCCTCATCCGGCGGCGGCCGTTCTTCTGCCCGTGAGACCATTGGCCGGGTCTGTGCCGGGGCCATTGCCGAAAAGATGCTTAAAACCGCACTGGGTATTGATATTGTGGCCTGGGTCAGCCAGGTGGGGCAGATCAAGGCACCGGAAACCGATGGCTTGAATCTTACCCGGTCCATGGTAGATGCCAGCATGATCCGCTGTCCGGATTCGGATGCGGCAAAGGCCATGGAGGCGGCTGTTCTGCGGGCAAAAGAAGAAAAGGACTCCATTGGCGGTGTGGTCTCATGTGTCTGTACCCATGTGCCGGCCGGTCTTGGTGAACCGGTGTTTGACAAACTTGAGGCGCTTCTGGCTCATGCCATGCTTTCCATACCCGCCACCAAGGGGTTTGAAATCGGGTCGGGGTTTGCAGGGGCGCAAATGCGCGGTTCTGTGCACAATGATCCCTTTGTCTTGAAAAACGGGCGGCTTGGCACCACAACCAATTTCAGCGGCGGCATCCAGGGCGGGATTTCCAATGGAGAACCCATTGTGTTCCGGGTGGCGTTTAAACCCCCGGCCACCATCGGGTATGCCCAGGAAACTGTGGATTTCCAGGGCCGGCAGGCTACACTTGCGGCCAAGGGCCGGCATGATCCCTGCGTGGTGGCCAGGGCGGTGCCCATTGTGGAGAGCATGGCAGCCCTTGTACTGGCTGATGTCATGCTCCAGCAGCAGGCCAGGTTAGCCGGTGCGGCGCTCATGGGTAAACACGGGTTTCCGTTCAGGCATTAATTAGAATTCAAATGCCGGATTTCCCGGCATTGAGCTTTAGAAGTGGCACACTGATTGCAACTGATTTAGGGCAAGCACAGTTTTAACTCAACGATAAAAAAGGAGAAATTATGTCAGATCCCAAAGATATGTACCAGTGTCAGGTTACCAATTGCGGATTTATCTATGATCCGGACAGGGGTGATCGCAAAGGGAAAATTAAAAAAGGAACAAAATTTAATGATCTGCCCGAAGACTGGCGCTGTCCGGTCTGCGGGGCCAGCCCGAAAAGTTTTAAATGTCTGGGTTGAACAACAACACCCCAAACCCTTGTTAATTTTTCAATCGTTAGACAGCCATACAGAGACAAAAATGTCTCTGTATGGCTGTCTCTATTTTGTATCAATTTGCGTTTCGTGTTTAACCAGTCTGGCTGACTTCTGTTTTAACTCCTTGTTATATTAGGTAATACATTCTGTATTTGCGATGTGGCACAAGG
>NZ_JBFXHE010000061.1:0-15704 GCF_050177295.1 Desulfobacter sp. | reverse complement strand
ATCGTGAGATCATCGAAAAACTTGCTGTTCTGGAAGAGGGTCAGAAAGCGCTCAGGACTGAAATGAGGTCAGGTCAGGAAGCGCTTTCAATAAGACTATCAGACCTCAGGGCTGAAATGAAATCGGGCCAGGAAGCACTTAATAAAAGACTGGATGATTTAAACAAAAGGCAGGATGATTCAAATAATACCATGCTTGTTCTTTTTGGCTCTCTCATCACGTTGATTGTGGCACTTTTTGGCTATATCGCCTGGGATCGTCGTACCATGATGAAGCCGGTGATTGAACAGGTCAATCGTCTGGAACGTAAAGTACTGGCTGATCTGGATTTGGAACACTCGGATGGTTCACTTTTAAGAAGGCAGCTTGAGGCATTGAGACAATATGCCGGAAAGAATCCTGAATTTGCTGAAATATTGCGGGAATTGGCGCTGCTTTAGCTGCTTTAAAAGTGATCTGGTGATTAGCGGTCTGGCCATGCTAATTGCTTGGAATACAATCAAATTTTCATAAGCCTTAAGAACTCTGATATTGAGGCGGATAAATTATGGGCGGTCCGATAAATGCCAACAGAACCTAACTGCTCAGGCAGGAGCAGAAATTGACAAACATGCGCTTGCTGTATTTGCCTGCGATGACCTCATTTTTTAAAAGCTGGAGGGAATGAAACGGTTTCTGGGGCGTCACATGGTGGCTGGTGCCCCGGTAGGTCAAAGGTTCGTAGCTGATGATCAACCCGATGAGCTGGGCTTCCTCAGATATATTGGTGATACCCTTGGGATAGCCTGAGCCATCCAGTTTTTCATGATGCTCCAGGGCCACCATGGCAATTTCCGGTTCAAAAGAGGCGCTGTTTTTAATGGTGCGGTATCCCTTTACCGTATGGCTCTGATGTCCCTTGAACTGGGTGTCTGATAATTTGGTCTTGGTGTTGTAAATTTCCGGGGGAAGCTGTGTGCAGCCGATGTCATGGAGAATGGCACTCACCCCGAGCTTTTTGATCTCTTCTTCGGAATAGTGATGGAATATGCAGAACTGCATGGTCAGGAACAAAATATTTACAGTATGTTCCACCAGCTGGTCTGAATAACTGGAAAGTTTTGCCAGGGATTTCACCAGAATTTTATTTTTGCTGTAACCCTGGAACAGGATTTCCAAGGTCTCCGGCAGCATTTTGCCTGAAATATTCAGCGGACCTTCCAGGGCTTCCTGGACAATGGTGCTCAACGCCTGCTTTATGTAAACATAACCCTGGGAGAAAATGGTCTCCGATAAATAGGTGTTCATTGTTTTGTAAAGGGCTTTGGAGGCTTTTCCCCTGTCAGATGCGCGGATAAAAAGCTCCGGAAACTGACCGTTCTCGATCCGGGGGTCTTTAAGCGGTTCGCCCTCTTTTTTGTAAAGCAGCGGTTCATTTTCTTTTGAAAAATAGAAAAGGGGAAAATCTTTGAACAACGGGATCTGGGATCTTTTAACAGGAATGAAGTCTTTGTCCATTTTCTTTAAATTGCGTTGCGATTAATGGTGTTATTGTTCATATAAAATAATGGCAGCACCTTTTTTCGTTCAAATAGCATATTATAATGATATTTTGCAAATTCATAAATTTAATGTGTCTGTTGATTCCCGGGGCATTTTATTTGAGACAGATGTTGACGGGTATAAAAAGAGTATTACTTTTAGGCGGAATTAAATAAAAAGTAATACGTAACTGGAGGTGCATTATGAATTTTGAAAAATTGACCGTGAAATCCCAGGAATTGTTCCAGCAGGCCCATACGCTTGCGGTTGAAAAGGGACAGCAGGCCATTGAGCCCATCCACTTTTTGGGGGCCATGCTGGCCGATACCCAGGGTATTGCTGTATCCATATTCAATAAAATAGGTGTCAATCCCGGTGCTGTGGTGCAGCTTGTGTCATCCGCCCTGGACAATATGGTCAAGGTGTCCGGGGGACAGCCCTATCTGTCCGAACCCGGACGGAAAATGCTGGATCTGGCCTTTAAGGAGGCCGCAAAGATGAAAGATCAGTATGTCAGCCTTGAGCATATATTGATCAGTCTGACCCAGGGCCGGGACAAGGCAGGCGAAATCCTTGGGGGTCTGGGCGTTAAAAGAGATGTGATTCTGTCCGTACTCAAGGATATCCGGGGTAATCAGCGGGTGACTGACCAGAATCCCGAAGATAAGTACCAATCTTTGGAAAAATTCGGAAAAGACCTGACTGATCTGGCGCGCCAGGGTAAACTGGACCCGGTCATTGGCCGGGATGAAGAGATCCGGCGGATTGTCCAGGTATTGTCCCGGCGCCGGAAAAACAATCCTGTGCTCATTGGCGAGCCGGGTGTCGGCAAAACCGCCATTGTGGAAGGCCTGGCCCAGCGGATTGTGGAAGGCGATGTGTCCGAAACCCTGAAAAACCGGCGGGTCATTGCCCTGGATATGGGAGCAATGCTTGCCGGGGCTAAATTCCGGGGCGAATTTGAGGACCGTCTCAAAGCGGTATTAAAGGAGGTTGAGGCTGCCGAGGGGGAAATTGTTCTTTTTATTGACGAATTGCATACAGTGGTGGGGGCCGGTGCTGCCGAAGGGTCTGTGGATGCCTCCAATATGCTTAAACCGGCCCTGGCCCGGGGCAGCCTGCGTTGTGTGGGGGCCACCACCCTGGACGAGTACAGAAAATATATTGAAAAGGATGCTGCCCTGGAGCGGCGTTTCCAGCCGGTCCTGGCCAAGGAGCCCACCGTGGAAGACACCATCTCCATCCTCAGGGGGCTGAAGGAAAAATATGAGGTGCACCATGGCATCCGGATTAAGGACTCAGCCCTGGTGGCGGCCGCCACCCTGTCCCACCGGTACATTGCCGACCGGTTTCTGCCGGACAAGGCCATTGACCTGATTGATGAGTGCGCATCCAGGCTTCGTATCGAAATCGACTCCATGCCCCGGGCCATTGACGAGATCCAGCGGCGGCTGACCCAGGCGGCCATTGAGCGTCAGGCCCTGATCAAGGAAAAGGACAAGGCCTCCAGGGAACGTCTCGAACACCTGGAGAAAAACATTGCAGCCATGGAAGAGGAGATCCGGCCCTTGAAGCTGCACTGGGATAATGAGAAATCCATTATCCGGGAAATCTCAGGGCTCAGGGAGGACATTGACCGGTTCCAGACCCAGGCCCAGCTTGCCGAGCGTGCCGGTGACCTTGCAAAGGTGGCCCAGATCAGATACGGCACCATTGCGGATCTGAACAGAAAAATAGAGGAGAAAAAACTCAGTCTTGCCACGCTGCAGCAGACCTGCAAGATGCTTAAAGAGGATGTGGAAGAGGCTGACGTGGCCGAGGTGGTCTCCACCTGGACCGGCATCCCCGTATCCAAGATGCTCCAGGGTGAGCAGGAAAAACTGATCGCCATGGAATCCTATATTGCCAGACGGGTGATCGGCCAGGAAAAGGCCATTGATGCGGTTTCCAATGCCGTGCGGCGGGCCAGGTCCGGTCTGCAGCCCGAGGACCGGCCCATTGGTACCTTTATTTTCATGGGCCCCACGGGTGTGGGTAAAACCGAGCTTGCCAAGTCCCTGGCCGAGTTCATGTTTGATTCCAGGGACGCCATGGTGCGGCTGGATATGTCCGAGTACATGGAAAAGCACAGTGTGGCCCGTCTCATCGGTGCCCCTCCCGGCTATGTGGGATATGACCAGGGGGGGTACCTCACCGAGGCGGTGCGGCGCAGGCCCTATAGTGTGATCCTGTTCGACGAGATTGAAAAGGCCCACCCGGACGTGTTCAACATCCTGCTCCAGGCCCTGGACGACGGCCGGATGACCGACGGCCACGGCCGGACCGTGGATTTCAGGAACACCATCATTATCATGACATCCAATATCGGGTCCAGGATACTGCTTGAAGCAGGGCATGGCGCCTCACCCGAAGAGGTGGAACAGGCGGTGCAGCAGGCCCTTAAAGCCGCATTCAGGCCGGAGTTTTTAAACCGGATTGATGAGATTATCACCTTCCATGCCCTGGAACGCGAGCATATCATGGATATTGCCGCCATCCAGATTGCGGCCCTGAACCGGCGGCTGGCTGCCAGGAATCTGGCTGTTTATCTGGATGACGATGCCATGACTTTTCTGGCGCAAAAGGGTTATGATCCCGGGTTTGGCGCCCGTCCGCTCAAACGTGTCATCCAGCAGGAAATCGAAAACCCGTTGTCCTTGGCATTGCTTAAAGGGGAGTATCTGGAGGGCGAGACCGTGTACTTCCGCCTTGACCGGGAAAAAGACCGGCTTGTTCCCGGTCATGGCCCAACACGTATATCGGCCATGGAATAATCCGGCATTTATGAAAAAAGAGAGACACCTCCCCGGGACTGCATCTGAAATTTCCCAGGTCCGGGGAGGTGTTTTTTGTACGTTGGTCTACAGAAAAGCAGTTATGGTTGTATGGCTTTCCCATGAAACAGATAGCGGATGATACATGATGCATCACATAGAATTTTCTCAAAAGGATAGTCGATCCGATCTGCCGAACGGATCCTGCTTTCCATTCCACTCGGCTGTATTCACCAATAACAGCATTGGTTTGGCAGTCATATGCAACAGAGCCGCACCCACCTCTTTTACGGGCCGGTCAATCAGCCTCCTCTCCATACTGTTTGAGTTTTTTAAGCAATGTTTTCCGGGTAATGCCAAGTCTTCGGGCAGCTTCGCTCTTATTGCCCTGGGCTGCAGCCAGGGTGGATAAGATGGCCCGTTCCTCCACCTTGGACAGGGTGATATTTTCGAGGTGCAACGCTGCATCCCGGGTCTGTTCAGGTTCATCACCTAAAATAAAGGAGAGATCAGACCTGCAAAGGTAATCGGTCCTGGCCATGACTACCCCGCGCTCCACGGCGTTCATCAGTTCACGGACATTGCCGGGCCACTCATACCGGATCAGGGTATCCATGGCATTGGGAGAGAACCCCTTGATATCCCTTCTGTTTTTCAGGGAAAACTCATCCAGAAAGTGCATGGCAAGTTCCGGGATATCCTCGGGACGCCGGCGCAACGGCGGAATATCAATGTGTACCACATTAAGCCGGTAGTAAAGGTCTTCCCTGAATGTTTTTTGGGCGGACATGGCTTTTAAATCCCTGTTTGTGACGGCAATCACCCTGGCATCCACGGCAAGGGTCTTTTCCGAGCCCACGGGCGCAATCTCTTTTTCCTGGATGACCCGCAGCAGCTTTGCCTGCATGGCAAGGCTCATCTCGCCGATTTCATCCAGCAGGATACTGCCCTTGTCCGCCAGAAGAAATTTGCCCTTACGGCTCTTGTCAGCCCCGGTGAATGCGCCCCGCTCATGGCCGAACAGTTCGGATTCCAGAAGGGTTTCGGTGATGGCTGCGCAGTTGATCCGAATATAGGGGTGTTTCCTTCTCATGCTGTTATTGTGAAGGGCAGCGGACACAAGTTCCTTTCCTGTGCCGGATTCCCCTGTGACAAGCACATTGGCATCGGTGGGGGCCACCATGTGTATGGTATCCAGCAACGCTTTCATGGCAGGGCTTTTGCCCAGGATATCGTGGTGAAAGGTGCTGGATTCCAATCGTTTTTTCAGGTCCTGGTTTTCGTTCTTCAGGTGAAGACGTTCAAACACCCGGTCCACGGTAAGTTTAAGCCTGTCAAAGTCAAGGGGCTTGGTCAGGTAATCATAGGCCCCGATTTTCAGGGCCTGGACAGCCGTGTCCACCGAGGAATAGGCGGTCATGATGATCACGGGAAGGGCCGGATTAAAGGCATGAATTTCGGCCAGGGCTTCCATGCCGGACATTTTCACCATTTTCATATCCATGAGCACCAGGTCAAAGGGAGTGTTTGTCACCGCGTTCACACCTTCATCTCCGTCCGGGACAACCTGCACGGCATATCCCCACCCTTTCATCAGGGTTTTAAGCATGGTGGCATGGGCTGCATCATCATCCACCACCAGCACGGTCTTGTCACTCATTAAAAAGTCCTTACATCATTTTATTCTATTGTCTCATTGCCAGGCAGGGTGATATAAAATACAGTGCCCTTTGAGGGCTGGCTTTCCACCCGGATCTCACCTTTGAGATTTTCAACGATCCTGTGAACGATGGACAGCCCGAGACCTGTTCCCTTGGCCCGGGTTGTAAAATAGGGATCAAATATTTTTTCAAGATCTTTTGCCTGGATCCCGCAGCCGTTGTCCGCCACCCGGATCTCAAGAGTATCTTCCGCATCGGCCACGCCAATTTCAAGAATCCCGTTGCTGTCCATGGCATTTAACGCATTCATGTACAGATTGAGCAGCACCTGGCAGATCCGTTCCGGATCCGTATGAATGGTTTCTCTTCTGGTGCGGATATCTGTTTCAACACGGATCTTTTTTTTCCCAAGGTCATGGGCAACCAGCTTAAGGGAGTGCCGGATAAGGGGCTTGATCCGGATCTGCTTGATCTCCACGGCCATGGGTTTGGCAAATTCCAGCAACTGGGTGATGGAGCGGTCCATCCGCTCCACTTCCTGGACCATGATTTTTGCAATCTCCACATCCCCGGGTTCATTTTCATACTGCCGGGCAAAATAGGTGGCAAAGCCTTTGATGGAACTTAACGGATTTCTGATTTCATGGGCCACGCCTGCGGCAAGTTTGCCTATGGCAGCTAAATGCCGGTTGGTTTCCACCTGTTTTTTCAAGTCCCGGATCTGGGTCAGATCCCTGAATAAAAGGACAAAGCCCTGGACCTGGTCTTCGTCTGCCGGGATAGCCGAAACAGTCATATCCAGCCGAAGATCGCCGTTCTCTTTCCGGTTCAAAGCCACCTCCCCGGACACGGCACCGCCTGAACCCGAAAGTCTGGCAGCCATGGCAGCCATCTGGGGACAGGCTTTTTCAGGAATTTCGCCCAGGATCTTTTCAGCTGCCCGGTTGGCTGAGGTCACATTAAACTTTGGATCCAAAGTGATCAGGCCCGAGGGCATATTCTGAACCACATTGTCGGAAAACGCCTTGACCTGTTCCAGGGATGACTGGGCAGCCCTGTAAGCCTGGAGGGCAAACAGGGCAATAATGCCCGAACAGCAGAAAACAAAAAACAAAAGTCCTTTGATAACAATGTTCTTAAATCCCCGGGCCTGGGCTGCCTGTACCCCGGTCATGGATATGCCGGCAAAAATATAGTGATCAGCCTGGCCAAATACGCCGAAAGCAGGCCTGGCCGGTCTTTCAGCACCAAGTGGGCCGGGCGGCATCTTTCCGTGGCCGTAACGGAGGCCGGGCTCTAGGCCGGGCCCCCGTCTTTGACCTCTGAACATAGGATTAAACGGCACAAAATGCTTGGCCACTTCCAGAACCGGCCCATCCGGTGTGTTCAGGGAGCGGCTGGAGATCAGGTGGGGATCCCTGGGTAACAGGCCAAGGTCTGCCCATCTGTCATAAATTTTACCCACCATGGCGGCATCGGAATGGGCGATGATTTTTCCCATGGCATCGGTGATCATAATATAGGCAACATCGGGCTGGCCTGCGGTTTCCTCCAGCATGGACTGAATTCTTTCGGCGCCCCACTGCATGGATCCCATACCGATCCGGGTGCCTGCTTCAAATGTACGGATTAAAGAGGTGCCTGTGATGAAAAACCGCTCCCGGATAAACTCATCCTGTTTTTTAACCCGGTCCAGGGTCATCAGGATAAACACCGGCAACAGCACAACCAGGACCCCCACCATAACCAGAGGCGGCACCAGACCCGGCATTTTCCGGGTAATATTTAATTTAAATCTATTCATGGGGTTCGCTCAGATATGATGAACAGTATATTTTTTACCCAACTGTATACCCTTATCCGGGTAAAAAATATACACTATATCTGTTTTTTTTTAAACCCCCTGATATGGCATTCAGATCCGAAAGGCCTGGTACGAAAAGACTTCAATGAATTTCAAGACAGGTGGCACGCCATTTGCTATATTTGCTATACAGTTTAGCACAAGGATCAAAAACTTAAGATCATAAAACACGGATCACAGAACATAAACCAAGGGCCACAAGGAGGCAGTATGAAAAAAACATTAGCCACATTAACCATCCTGATTGTCACATGCACCTTTTCCACCAGTGCATTTGCAACCCCCCCGAAACAGGGCAAAGGCAAGGACAGACCCCGGGCGTGCATGAACCTGACCAATGAACAGCAGACCCAGCTTCGCGATCTGCATCAGAAATTTATTGATGACACCTATGAGATACGTACGGATCTGATGAACCTGGATCAGCAGATCCGCATGTACATGGAAACATCTAATCCTGATCCGGCAAAACTGAAAGCCATGGTCACGGAAAAAGCGGATTTAGCAAAAGATCTGGCCGTTAAACGCATGGAATTCGCCCTGGATGCCAGAAAAATCTCCCCTGAATTAAAATATATGCCCATGGGCATGGGACAAGGATTTGGCGGCCCTGGTATGGGACACGGCCCCCAGGGTAACGGATTTGGCAGGGGTGCCGGATTTAATGGCGGCCCTGGCCCGGGATTTGACGATCCCCAAGATGAGACCCCTCCTGAAAATAACTAACCCCCACCCACCGCTCAACCATCCATCCTTCCCTCAACTCTCTTCTTTCTCCTGTCCCCCCGGGCTAGCCCTCCCGGGGGGACATCCTTTTGACTTTACCGCTCTTTTTCCACAGGATTTTCAAGCACGCCAATGCCTTCAATTTCAACCTCCATCCGATCTCCCGGCGCCAGATACACGCGGGGTTTACGGGTAAAGCCCACCCCTTCGGGCGTACCGGTCAGAATCAGGGTGCCGGGCAAAAGGGTTGAAGACTGGGACAGGTAGGAAATCATATTGGCTATGCTGAATACCATGTCGCTGGTGTGGCTGTCCTGCATAATTTCACCGTTCAGGCGGCACTTGATAGCAAGATTCTGGGGGTCTGTAATTTCGTCTGCCGTGGTCATGACCGGCCCGCAGGGACAAAAGGTATCATAGCTTTTTCCCCTGGTCCACTGGAATGCACCGGCATGTTTCTGCCACCGCCGGGCAGAGACGTCATTGGTGCAGGTATATCCAAGTACATAATCCAGGGCCTTATCCTCGGGCACATTTTTAGCGGCAGTTTTAATGATCACCCCAAGCTCGGCTTCGTAATCCACCTCGGGCGGATCTGACGCACATTCAGGGATCACGATGGCATCCCCATGCCCTGCAAGGGAACCGGGGTATTTCATGAACACAGCCGGATATTTTGGGATTTCCTGGCCGGTCTCCTTTGCATGACGCCGGTAATTCAGACCGATGCAGATAATGGCCGGCGGTGCCACCGGGGGCAAAACTCTCACCACATCCACCCGTTCACCGGTATTGCTGAAACTTTTGTCCGCAGACTGCTCCACCAGGCAGGCGGTGTGTCCGTCCCAGTCGCACCCCATGACTTCCGTACCCTGCCGGGTAATAAAACGAATGATCTTCATTTAAGGCTCCTTTATTCTTTTTATGGCATGGGCTATATTCAGCCAGAAATAATCCCATCCGGCAAGGAAAAAATGAAATCTATTTTCACAGGCAGTATACACAATGAAAACAGCCGAAAGCAGGCCGATCTTATCCTGGTGGTCCTGGCGTCCCAGTCTGTGAGGGCGGTCATTGATACAGGCCCTGACGGATTGTGCAACATCCTTGTGCCCGATGACGATGTTTTTAAGGCCCGGCAGCAACTGAAAAAATACACAAGGGAGAACAAGATGGCTTCAGGGCCGCCCTCCCATGTGCCGGCCGGAATTTTTTTCTCCCCATCGGCCCTGGCCCTGGCTTTTTTCCTGGCAGCCATCCATTACATAATCACCACCAGGGGCCTGCACAAACAAGCGATTCTGAACTTTGGTTCGTCTTCGTACTACCTAGGTCAGGGGCAAAGTTTCAGGGCCGTGACAGCCTTATTTCTGCACAGCGATACAGAGCATGTTCTGGGAAATATGGCCGGAATACTTGTGCTTGCAGGCCCTTTACTGCGCGTGACCGGTTACGGCCAGGGCCTTTTGCTGCTTTTGGCAGCAGGCACGGCCGGCAATCTGATATCTGAAAGTTTTGGCCGGGATTTAAGGCTCTCCATCGGGGCCTCCACAGCGGTCATGGCCGCAGCAGGACTTCTTGGGGCCCGGCGCATGACCATTGGCACCGAACCTTGCCATTCAACATTTCCAAAGCTTAAAGGGCTGGCCCCCTTTGCAGCGGCAGCCACACTTACAGCCATGTTCAGCCACGGTGAAAATACGGATGTATCCGCCCATCTGTTTGGTTTTCTTGCCGGTACCGGAATCGGGCTGTGTTATTATCCCTTGTCTGCACCATTATCAAGTCCGGTAATGGGCCGTATCAGTTTTGGCATTGTACTGGCAATTTTGTGCACAGCCTTTATCCAGGGTGTTTTAACTTTTCTGCCGGGATAAAATGGAGCGGCGCAGCAAAACCGGTCTTTTGCCCTAAAAAGTTCCCTTAAGCTGTTTTGCTGCTGATACATTGTTATTAACCCGGCTAAATACTTGCCTTTAGCTGTCTTGTTTTCTACAATGCCACCGAATACTGTATCCCTCTTGTTTTCGGAGAATCTGCAATGGACAATGAACATAGAAACGATTTTTGGAATCAGAACCCCGGAATTGGATTTCCCGGGATGCGTTCCTACCAGGCGGGCGTGTCCGTTGTATTTGGGTTGATCGGATTTGGTGTGAACTTTTTGGACATCAGATTTATAAACAGCCCGGATTATAAGATCAGCATTCTGGCCGGGCTGTTTTTCCCCCTGCTCATTGCCCTGGCCTGGGGTTGGCGCTACGGGCTGCTTTGCGCCCTTGCCGGCGGATGCCAGGCCATGTGGTGGCTCTGGTACGGGGACGGCTGGGGGATACTTTACTCGGTACCGGTCTTCACCCTATGGATCGTCTGGCACGGTTGGTGGGCGGACCACCGCCCCAAGGGCCATCCCTGGTATATGAGTTCGTTTGCTGTGGAGATTCCGTCTCGCATCATTATTGAACTGGGCTTTATGGTGGTATTCTCATGGCTGGTATCGCTGAATCCACCGCCCTGGAACCCCTTGGCTGCAGGGAACCACGTAAGTCCGGCCTGGCTGCAGACCGTGGCCATCAAACACACGGTGGAAGCCTATATTCTTCTGATGGCAGCCTATATGACGCTCAGCCTGAAGCCTGTCCGGCGTTTTTTCGGCCTGCCCTCACGGTCTACCCAGGGCCATACCATGGTCATATATGCCGGAGCCCTGGTGTTCGGACTGGCCCTGTGGACACTGGACATCCTGGTGAATTACTTTTTTTTCCCCTGTGAGGGGCAAACCTTCTGGGGAACTGCCGTGCATGGGGCAAGCCCCAAAGAGGCGGTCTTTCGATCCTTTTACCTGACCGCCGCGCTGTTGATGGGAATTTTACTGGATCGCTTCAACCGCAGACACATGGAACTGGAAGTGCGCCTGGACCACCAGAACCGTGTGCTGGCAGCCATCCGCAACGTCAACCAGCTCATTGTCGGAGAAAAGGATCCGGATCGCCTTTTGAATGAAGCCTGCCGTCTGCTGGTGGAAACCCGGGGGTTCCATAATGCATGGATCGTTCTGACGGTGGACGGGCGGCCAAAGGAACCATTTTATCATACAGGGTTTAACGGCGGATTTGCCCCCATGGCCGAGCGCCTGACCGCCGGAAATCTGCCGGCCTGTGCGGAAGCGGCCCGCATGTCCGGTAATATTCAGGTAAAAAGCAGTCCGCCGGACCAATGCAAAGACTGTCCGCTGGGCTCCCAGTATGCCGGCCAGGCCGGGCTGTCTGTGGCTCTGAATCACGCTGGCAGGAATTTTGGCTGGCTCTGCCTCTCCTGCCCCATCGAATTTTCCCACTGCCCCGACGAACATGACCTCATAAAGGAAGTGGCAGGCGACATTGCCTTTGCCCTATGGGGCATTGAAAATGAAAATCAGCGAAAAACCGTTGAACGTCAATACGCCGCCGTTCTGGCGGCCTCTGTTGATGCGGTGGTGGCCACTGACCCCGGGGGCAGGATCACGGTGTTCAACCCCGGCGCAGAAAAAATGTTCGGCTGCGGGGCAGAGGCAGCCCTGGGCTCGCCCATCACACGCTTCTGCCCTGAAGACCGCCTGGCAGAACACGAAGAAGTGATACGCCGGGTGCATGAAACCGGGGAAGTTCCCGCTTATGAATCCGAAAGGCTGACTGCCGGTGGCCGGCGGATATGGGTGGAGTTCTCAATGAGCCTGGGCAGGGACGATCAGGGACGTCCCCAGGGGGTCAATTCTATTTTACGGGATATCAGCGAACGGAAACAAATGGAATTCGAGCTGATAAAAAAGCAGGCGCTTTTGAAAACCACGGAAGAGTTGAGCCAAACCGGTGGCTGGGAATGGGATGTGGACCGGAAAAAGATGTCCTGGACCGAAGGCATTTACCGTATTTATGAACTTGGCCAGGAGATGTTTGACCCCAATATTCCGGATCCCTTTCAGCGCAGTCTGTCCTGCTACGATTCAAATGATCAGAAAAAGGTTAGCGATGCCTTTTTGAGATGTCTTGGAGCGGGTGAACCATATGATTTTGAATGTGCCCTGACCACTGAAAACGGCCGGCAAAAATGGATTCGCACCATGGCCCGGGCCGTTCTCAGAAACAGGCGGGTGGTCCAAGTGATAGGCAATATCATGGACATAACGGACCGCAGGCAGATGGAAGAAGAAGCGATTCAATTGGAAAAGCGGATGCAGCATTCCCAGAAAATGGAATCCATCGGTTCCCTGGCCGGCGGTATTGCCCATGATTTTAACAATATCCTTTTTCCGATTGTGGGCTTGTCGGAAATGCTGATGGAAGACTTCTCCGAAGGCAGCACCGAATACCAGAATGCCAGGGAAATTCTGACAGCGGCCAGAAGGGGCAGCGAGCTTGTCAAGCAGATACTTTCCTTCAGCCGCCAATCCGACGACAAAACCATGCCGGTTCAGTTTCAAGGTATTTTAAAAGAGGTGCTTAACCTCTGCAGGTCAACCCTCCCAACCGACATAACAATCCATCAGGAGATCAATCCCCAATGCGGTTTTATCATAGCGAACCCGACACAACTTCACCAGATCGCCATGAACCTTATGACCAATGCCTATCATGCCATAGCGCCGGACCATGGGGAAATATCAGTAAAGCTGTCTGAAACGAAATTCTGTCAGGAGGATATCCCGGCCTTTTCACTTGAACCCGGCCGATACGCCATGCTGACCGTTTCTGATACAGGTAAAGGGATTGACCCCGGCACCATAAACAAAATATTTGATCCGTACTTTACCACCAAGGAGAACGGGAAAGGTACCGGATTGGGTCTCTCTGTTGTCCACGGAATTGTCAATAAGTATGGCGGTGAGATAAAAGTTTACAGTGAAGTTGGAAAAGGAACGACGTTTAATGTTTATATTCCTTTGATGGAAAAACAGGCCGGGGTCGAAACCGAAGAAAAAGTAAAAATGATACCGGTGGGCAATGAACGTATTCTTTTGGTTGATGACGAAGAACAGATTGTTCAGATGTTGAAAATCCTGCTTGGACGGCTTGGCTATCGCGTAACTTCCCGTACCGGAAGTGTTGAAGCCCTTGAAACATTCAAGACAAACGCCGGCTCATTTGATCTGGTGATCACAGACATGACCATGCCCAACATGACCGGCGATCAATTGGCAAAAGAATTGCTGGCCATTAAACCGGATATCCCTATCATCATGCTCACCGGCTTCAGTGAACGGATCAACAGAAAAAAAATAGAGGCCATCGGGATAAAAGGATTCCTTATGAAACCTGTTTTAAAATCCGATATCGCTCTGGAAATCCGAAGAGTATTAGATGAACGCCAAAATTTTGTATAGGGAATTCTCCCCTAAATATCAATATTTCCCTTAAAAACGGTTTGGGCAGGCCCGGTCTTAAAAAGATGGCCACCGGATTCATCCCATGAAATATCCAGGTCCCCGCCGTCCAGATGAACACGCACCTGCCGCCCTGCCCGTCCTGTCAGATAGGCGGCTGCGGCCGCTGCACAGGCCCCGGTGCCGCAGGCAAGGGTTATGCCGGCCCCGCGTTCCCACACCCGCATTTTTAATGCGGTATGAGAAAGGACTTCAATGAACTCCACATTGGTTTTTTCAGGAAAACGAGGGTGATTTTCCACCATGGGACCCATGGTTTCAATGTCCACCAGTGACAAATCATCCACAAAGATTACAGCATGGGGGTTCCCCATGGAGACACAGGAAACGGACATTGTGCCCTGCCCTGTTTCAATGGGCACCGCCAGGGCCATACCCCTGTCGTGGACAAAAGGGATCTGTCCGGGAACAAGCCTTGGCACGCCCATATCCACGCATACGGATACCACCTGTCCACCTTGTTTTTTTTCGATCCGGGGCACCACGGTACCGGCCAGAGTCTGAACCTTGATTTCATCTTTGGCAAGGATATTATTTTCATAAAGATATTTGGCAAAACAGCGCATGCCGTTGCCGCACATTTCAGGTTCGGACCCGTCGGAATTGATGATGACAAACCGGATATCATGGGTATTGGAATGCCGGGCCAGGATAATGCCGTCGGCACCAATGCCGAATCTCCTGTGGCACAGGCGCACAGCCAGATCCGGATAGTCAATATGCCCGGCAATGGTCCTGTCCCGGTCATCCATCACGATAAAATCATTGCCGATGCCGTGCATTTTCCAGAAATCTATGCGCATTGTTTATCCTTTCTCACTTAACGGGCGCCAAAGGCGCTTCACCCTTTGTCTCTTGTCAATCACTGCACCCGGGACAGGGTATCCATGATCTGATCCCCAAGGGCCTCGACCTGCCAGTTTCGCATACCCGGAATCTGCAGCAGATCTTCCGGGCATGATGGCTTCCCCGCTGCCACAGCAGCAATCATATTGTTGTTGATCAGAAATCCGGGCTCCATGGCCAGGGTCCGGGAAGCGGCTTCACGCATTTTCTTTAATGCATCAATGCGGCCAAGGACCTGGGTGCTTTTCCTGGGCATCCGGGTTCTGGGGTAAGAAGGCAGTTCCCGGTGGGGTAAGGCAAGTGCGGCTTCAATGGCCTGGACGCACAATTGCCCGTACATGCCTGCCTGTTTGGGGCTCAGTGCCCGGTGTTTCAACACAGCCTCAACACTGGCCGGCCTGTGCTGAACCATGGTCATGATGGACTGGTTGGACATGATTTTAAAGGGCGGCAGATCCTTTTTCTCCGCCTGGGAAAGCCGGACTTCCAGAAGATGCTCCAGCACGGCAAGACTTCGGTTGTCAAGTTTCCCAGCCCCCTTGAACCGTTTAAACAAGGGCCGTAAATGATTGCTCTCGTATTTTACCCTGGCCTGCAAATCAAACTCCTCTTCGGCCCAGGCCAGGCGGCCGGCCTTTTCAAGGCGGCCCTTTAAGAGGTCATGCAGTTCCACAAGCGTTGCCACATCCCCCACACTGTAGGAAATCATCTCATCTTTCAGGGGCCGCTTTGACCAGTCCACTTTCTGGAATTTTTTATCCACATCAATATTGAAAAAAAACTTCAACAATGCGCCCAGGCCCCGTTCCTTTATATTTAAGAACCGGCAGGCGATCTCGGTGTCAAACAGGTTC
>NZ_JBFXHE010000060.1:0-15768 GCF_050177295.1 Desulfobacter sp. | reverse complement strand
CAAGGACGATATCCTTTATCAGTACCTGAGCTTTAAAACAGATGTGGTGTTTGAAAAAATGAATGCTGCCGTGGCCTATGGCACAGATGCGGAAAGCAAACTGAGAAATCTGATCCGCTGTCATCTTCAGGAGTTTCAAAATGACAAAAACATGGCAATTATTTTTCAATCCGAGGTGAGATATCTTCGGGATATTGAGTCCCAGATCAAGGATATCTCAAAGATGTACCTTGATCTTTTATCCGATATTATAGAACAGGGCCAGATTGAGGGCTCCATGCGCCAGGATCTTTTTGTGGGGCTTGTGAAACGGTTTATCCTCGGGGCCGTGGAAGGTGTGATTTCCACCTGGGTCAGTGCCCATGGGCGCTACGATCTTACGACCATGGCAGATCCGCTGGTGGACCTTTATATGACGGGCGTCCGGGGTGCCTGAAGCTATCCTCATCAGACACGGTACCGATTTTCCCCTCCCTGAATTTCAACACAATTTTCCCTCCGGATATTTCTGGGGAGGACTAGTTGTGCTGAGCTGGAATTTATGCTTTTTTCTTGACGGCAAAGTCGATGTTTATTAAAGCACAGTGAGCCTGAATTCACTGAGTTAAATATAATTATGGAGGTAAGTTAAGTATGTCTACGATCATAGCCCCGGCACACTATTTGCTGTTCGGTTTTATTCCAACAATGATTTTATCATTTCTTCTGCCGGTTATCGGTGTCGGGCTCTTTACCTACATCATGGCACGAAGAATCGCTCCTCTGGTCCGGGCCAATCCGGATTATCGTTTTAACAATATTCCGGAGCGGATTAAAAATCTGGTCGTTGTCTGGTTAGGGCAGATCCGCCAGCCCAGATACATGCAGGCCGGTGTGTTGCACATCATTATATTTGCAGGGTTCTTAATTCTGTCCATCCGTTCCATCAGCCTTGTTGTTATGGGCGTGTTTCCCGGATATGTGTTTCCCGGGTTAGACGGTACCCTGGGTGCCGTTTACAATTTTATTAAAGATTACGCAGCCACCGCTGTTCTTGTGGCCTGTATCATTGCGGCCTACCGCCGGGGCATTAAAAAGCCTGCCCGCTATGCAGTGCCTGAAAAATATGGTCATGACCATACCGCAGAAGCGGTTTTTGTTCTGGGAATCATATCCACCCTGATGATATCAGAAAGCATGTTTGAAGCTTCTGCCATTGCTTTCACCTATAACACCGGTGGTGACGTCCACTTCCCGGCATTTTTTTCCCTGGCCTGGTTTTTTGCAAAGATACTTAGGCTGGCATCCCTGGAATTCCTCCAGAGCCTGCACATCTTTATGTATTATGTGCATGATTTCACCTTTTTCTTTTTTCTGTGCTTTCTGCCCCTGGGTAAACATTTCCACGTCATCACCTCTGTTTTCAATGTCTTTTTCATGCGCGTGAAAAAAGGCAATATCAAGCCGGTTAAATACGGGGTTTCCGATGAGGAACTGGACAACCTGGAATCCTTTGGCGTTAAAAAACTTGAGGATTTCACCTGGAAGCAGATGCTTGATTTCTATTCCTGTGCAGACTGCGGCCGCTGTTCTGACCAGTGTCCTGCCAATGCAGCAGGCCGTCCCTTGTCCCCGCGGTTCATCACCATCAAGGCCAGGGATCTTATCTTTAAAAACTATCCCATTAAATCCGGAATTATTTATAAATCTGACAAGCTGCTGGTGGAAGATATTTATACCGAGGATGAAATCTGGTCCTGTACCACCTGCGGTGCCTGTGAACAGGAATGTCCATTGGGCATTGAGTATATTGATAAGATGGTTGACATGCGCCGTGGCATGGTGGATGAGGGCATGGTACCCCAGTCCCTGCAAAAACCCCTTAAAGCCCTGGAAAAACGCGGCAACCCCTATGGCAAAATGGAGAAGAAGCGTGCGGACTGGGCCCAGGAAAAAACCTTTGCCGAAACCCATACAGTCAAAGACCTGAGCCAGGAGAGCGCAGATACGCTGTATTTTGTGGACAGCATTACCTCCTATGACGACAACATCCAGGACATTGCCCGCAGGACCGCCATCATCCTTGAAAAGGCAGGCGTGGATTTCGGCATCCTGGGCAAAGACGAAAAAGACAGCGGCAACGAGGTGCTTAGGTTTGGTGAAGAGATGCTTTACCAGGATCTTAAAGCCCAGAATACCGAAGCTATTCTTGAATCCGGTATAAAACAGATTGTCACGGCCGACCCCCACGCCCTGAACGCTTTGAAAAATGACTACACGGGCCTGCCCTCTGTCAAACACATCAGTGAAATCGTGGCTGAAAAGATTAAATCCGGTGACCTGATGATGAAACGGTGTAAAAACCGGAATAACGTATATGTGTACCATGATCCCTGCTATCTGGGGCGCCACAACAGTATTTATGAATCCCCGAGACAGGCAATGGATGCCATTGCCGGCCTGACGCGGGTGGAACTGGAAAAGAGCCGTGACCGCTCCTTCTGCTGCGGCGGCGGTGGCCTGATGCTGTTTTATGAGCCCGAAGAAGAGACCCGCATGGGTGTTCTCAGGGTAAATATGGCAGCGGAAGCCGGGGCCAATGTTATTGTCACGGCCTGTCCTTTCTGTCTGGTGAATATCCAGGATGCCATTAAGGTGGCCGGCAAAGAAGGCGAGATGGAGGCCATTGACTTCACGCAACTCATTGAGGAACATTTAGCATAACCAGCGCAAAACAATAAGTTATCTGTCGGGGTTCATAAACCCGGCAGAGTATAAACATGCTTTAAGGAGGAAATAATGGAAATTTTGGTGTGCGTCAAACGCGTTCCAGATACTGCTGAGAACGAATTTGAACTCAATTCCGAAGGAAATGATCTGGATCGTGATGATTTGGTTTATTCTGTGAACGAGTGGGACAACTATGCCGTTGAAGAGGCCATCCAGATCGTGGATAACGTGGGCGGCAGCGTAACTGTTGTAAGTGTGGGCGATGATGAGGCTGAGGAAGTCCTGCGACGTGAAATGGCCATGGGCGCCAATAACGGCGTTCTTCTTTCTGATGAGGCCTTTGAAGGATCCGACGGTAAAGGTATTGCGACCATTCTCAAAGCTGAAGTTGAAAAAGGCAATTATGATCTGATTCTTACCGGTGCCCAGGCCGATGAAGGCGCAGGGCAGGTTGGCGGCATGCTTGCAGCCATGCTGGATTATCCCTATGCGTCTCTGGTGAACAAGATTGAACCTGCTGATGGAAAAATAAAAGTGGGCCGGGAAATCGAAGGCGGCAACCAGGAAATGAATGAAATTGAGCTGCCCTGCGTGCTTTCCATCCAGACTGGCATCAACGAACCCCGTTATGTCGGCATCCGCGGTATCCGTAAGGTGGCCAGTGTTGAGATTCCTGTAAAAGGTGCCGGTGACCTTGGGCTGGATGCAGGCAGCGTGGGGCAAGCCGGTGCAAAGACCAAACGCGTGGATTATTTTGTACCTGATCTGGGTGATGGTGCTGAAATGCTTGAAGGTTCCATTGATGAAATTGTTGAAAAACTGATTGAGAAGCTGAAAGCCAAAGGAGGTCTTTGATCATGACACAGATTTTTGCATATGTTCCATTTAAAAACGGGGTGGCCGAAGATGTGGCGCAGGAATTCCCGGGTGCTGCAAAAAAGATTGATGCCGGCGCATCTCTTACTGCTGTCGTTGCCGGCTCCGGCGCTGATCTGGATAAAGTGGCCAACGAACTGACCAAAATCTATTCACAAGTCATTAAAATTGACAATACCGTCTTGGCATACCCCAATGCCGAGATCGTGAGAAAAGCCCTGACCAATATCATTCCGGCCGATGCCATTGTCCTGGTGCCGCATGATACCTTTGGCATGGACCTGGCCCCTGGCCTGTCCATCAAACTGGATTCAGCCTATGCTGCTGATGTTGTAGATTTTGAGGGGATGGACGGTTCCATCCTGAAGATTGTCCGCCAGGAGCTGGGCGGAGCTGTTTCCACCCATGTGACCTGTGATGCTTCTGCAGGCGCTGTTCTCACTATCCGTCCGGGCGCATTTGCGCCGGTTGATGGCAGTGCTTCCGGCGCCGTGGTTGACAAATCCGGTGATGCCGGTGATCTTTCAGCTAAAAGAACCTTCCTGGAAGTGGTTGAAGCCGAAGCCGGTGACGTTGATATCACCAAATCCGATGTTCTGGTTTCCATTGGCCGTGGTATTGAAGATGAAGACAATATTGAAATTGCCCAGGAACTGGCTGATGCCATGGGGGCTGTGGTTTCCTGCTCTCGTCCCATTGTTGACGCCAAATGGCTTGAAAAATCCCGTCAGGTTGGCACCTCCGGCCAGACCGTTAAACCCAAAGTCTACATGGCCATGGGTATTTCCGGTTCCTTCCAGCACATGGGCGGCATCAAGGGCAATCCCTTTATCGTTGCGGTGAACAAGAATCCCAAAGCACCGATTTTCCAGGTTGCTGATGTTGGTATCGTGGAAAATATCCTTGAGTTCATGCCTGCACTTCAGGAAGCTGTTGAAGGACTCTAAGCATCCGTAAGCAGATTCCCGGTATTCAGATTTTTCCGGTAAGTATAAAAAAGCCCTGGGGTCGTTAAAGTCCCCGGGGCTTTTCATTCAGGTGGCCGTACTCAATTCTTAAACTGCAATTTCAAACCGGATGGCCGGGTGGTGCTGGTAGCCGGTTAAAACCGTGTTCTTGTACTGCCAGTCAAAAATAGAGGTAAACGCAGTGGTTTCTATACCAGGCAGGGTAAAGGGTTTTCTGTCAAGCTGTTGCCTCAGTCCCTGCACATGGTTTTCATAAATGTGGGTGTCTCCCAGAAAGCCCACAAGCATGCCCGGTTTAAAACCCGATTCCAGAGCCAGAAGCGTTAGAAGAAGTCCGTAGCTTGCAATGTTGAAGGGAAGGCCCAGGGCTGTATCCACGGATCTCTGGTTCCACAGCAGATTAAGCCGCCCATTGATCACGGTGACCTGAAATCCGTAGTGGCAGGGCGGCAGGGCCATTTGGTGCAGATCCATGGGGTTCCAGGCAGATACGATCATCCGCCGGTCATCGGGATTGGTTTTCAGGGTGGCCACCAGGTTTTGAAGCTGATCCACTCCGGAGGGAACCGGTGCCTTGTCCCAGGCCTGATATCCACCACCAAAATGCCGCCACTGGAACCCGTAAATGGGGCCAAGTTCCCGTTCGTCCATCATCTTTTTTCTGGTCTTATCATCGTGCCCGTAGGCGACCTTGGCCGGTGAGCACCATTCATCCCAGATGTGGTTGTTTCTGTCCCGCAGCCAGTTTTTATCCGTGATGCCTTTGATGAAAAATTCCAGTTCGCCGGCCACAAGGGCAAAGGACAGATATTTGGTGGTCAGCAATGGAAAACCCTGGGCCATGTCATGTTCAAACATGGCTCCGGCAATGGCAATGGTGTTCACCCCGGTGCGGTTTTCCTTGACCTGTCCCTGGTTGAGGACTTTTCTGACAATATTTGAATAGGCTTCCATATGCGTGTCCGTTTTTTGCGGTTAAATGGTAAAGCAAAATTTAGGCAATTGTACCAAACGCTTCTGAAAAATCCACCCGCGATGGTACTGGCTCAGTTGATTATTTACAAGAATGTTTATATCTTTTATACTCTTGAACATTATAGTGTCGCCTCTTACGGCATAATTTCATTATAGGTAATGTCATGGATTTTCATAATATTGAGTCGTTCCTAAGCATTGATACAAATGAGGCTGAAGCACTGGGGCGGCTTATGGCCGATACCCTGAGATCTGATCTGGGGAAGATCCGCCGGGGTATCCGGGATAATGATCTGGAGTCCATTGCCTTTGTGGCACATTCTATCAAGGGTGCTGCCGGAAATCTGGGATTCGAAAGACTTTCTGAACTGGCTGCAGTTATGGAAACCCGGGCCCGGGAAGGCCGGCTTGACGGTTTGGGTGATCTGATTTTGGAAATGCAGACCCTTTTGGAAGAACTTGAAGTCAGTCTGGCAGGCAGGTGACATGGCTGATGCATATTCTATACTTGTGGTTGACGACAACCTGTTAAATCTTAAACTCATTAAAAAAGTGCTGACCAAGGAGGGGTATATTACCCTTTTGGCGGACAATGGACCTGATGCCAGGCGTATAGCCGCCCAGGAACATCCGGATCTTATTCTGCTGGACATTGAGATGCCCGGTGAAGACGGGTTTGAAGTTATTAAGAAGCTTAAAAATGATGCGGCCACTGCCACCATCCCCGTGCTTTTTTTAACGGGTGTGTCCGAAGTGGATGTCAAGCTGAAGGGTTTTGAACTTGGGGCCGTGGATTATATACTCAAGCCCTTTCATTCCCAGGAGGTCCTGGCCCGGGTACGTATTCACCTCAAACTTTCCATTGCCACCAACTCCCTGGTGCAGGACCAGGCCAGAAAGCTTCGCCAGGTCAGCCGTGCCCAGAACGCCATGCTGCCTATACCTGAAGACTTTCCCGATGCCGGATTCAGTGTGTTCTACCGGCCTCTGGAAGAGGCTGGCGGGGATTTTTATGATATTTTAAATATTTCAAATCAGATCACCGGGTATTTTCTGGCGGATTCTTCGGGGCATGATATTGAAACCTCGTACATCACCGCATCTGTCAAAGCGCTTCTGGCCCAAAACTGCACCCCGGTGTATTCGCCCAGGGAGAGCATGAAAATGATCAATGACGTGCTCGTGGAAATTCTGCCCCCGGAAAAATACCTCACTGCATGCTACATGCACCTGAATCGCGGCACCAGAATCATGACCCTGGTGAATGCAGGCCATCCCCCTGTGGTTTACATGCCCAAAGGGAAAACCCCTTTTTTCATCAAAATTCAGGGTGACATTCTGGGCATGTTTTCCGATGCTGCCTTTGGCATGAAAAAAATTACAGTCAATGAAGGAGACCGATTTTTTGTCTATTCAGATGGCATGGTGGAATCCAAAGAGAAGAAAATATCATGGATGGCAGGGCTGCAAGGATTTTTATCCATCTTTGAGGGGGTGGACAAAATTGATCTTGCCGATGTCCCGGACACACTGATCTCCCGCCTTTTTAACGGCAATCCCATGCCCGAGGATGATATTGTTCTTCTATGCATTGAGGTATGATAATGCCTGATATCCTGGATGTTTTTGAAATCAAAGAGGAGAAAAACCGTGTCCGCATACGGTTTTCTTCCGCCATGGGACATATTGATACGGCCTGTGCCGCAGTACTTCTTTTCCTTAAGTCCAGGGGGCCTAAGTTTTTCCCCCATCTGTTTGCCGTGAATCTAGGCCTGCGCGAGGCCATGGCAAATGCCGTGCGCCATGGAAATAAATATGATTTGGGCAAACTGGTTTCCATGGAACTGGACATAAGCCGGGATCAGTGGATTCGTATGAAGATTTCCGACCAGGGACCGGGTTTTGAATGGATACACGTCAGGGACCAGGTGGCCCCTGATGAGGCTGACCACGGCAGGGGCATGAGTATCATGAGGACCTATTTTGACCGGTTCAGCTATAATAAGAAGGGCAATATCCTCTATCTTGAAAAACAGGTCTTATAATAAAATTAATTCCTCGTTAATACAATTCTAACCAAATTCTAATGATTTCAGGGTAAAAAACTAACATTGATTATCCTTGAAATTTTATAAAAATATGAAGGACGTTTATGACCAACCAGCTTACTCGGGCCATGCATAAGATCAAAAAGGAAATTCTATCCCTTGGCGCCATGGTGGAAGATCGGTTCAAAAAAACCATATATGCTGTCAAGACAAACGATCTTGCCCAGGCCATTCAGATCATTGAAACCGATTATCTGGTGGATGCCCAGGAGGTTGAGGTCGAAGAGGAATGCCTGAAAACCCTTGCTCTGTACCATCCTGTGGCAACGGACCTAAGACTGATTACTGCCGTGATCAAGATCAACAATGACCTTGAACGTATTGCCGACTATGCCGTGAACATTGCCCATCGGTTTAAGACAAGCGGCCAGAGTTCAAATTCCTTTCAATATGACTACACCGCCATGGCCGAACAGGCGGCAAAAATGCTTAAACTCAGTCTGGACGCCCTTGTCAGTCTAAATAGAGATCTCGCATATAAAGTCCGGGAGATGGACGAAGAGGTCAATACCATGCGCAATGACGCCTATAATGTCATGAAGGATGCCATACGAAAGAATCCGGAAAAGGTCGAGGAAATTATCAACATGTATCTAATTTCAAGGCATATTGAACGGGTGGGCGATCACACTAAAAATATTGCAGAGGAAGTCATTTACCTGATAGAAGGCGAGATTAACCGCCAATCCTGAAATTTAACACTATTTGATTTTCATCATACCTGATTTTAATCATTAAATAACACGGAAATAAAAAATGGCCAAAGAGACCATATTGATTGTTGACGATGAAGAAGACATTCTTGAACTGATAAAATTCAATCTCAAGGGCGAGGGCTATAATATACTTCAAGCCATGAGCGGGGAGGCGGCCATTAAAATTGCCAAACACTCCAGCCCTGATCTCATGGTGCTGGACCTTATGCTGCCGGGAATTGACGGACTTGAGGTCACCAGGTATCTGAAAAACAACGATGCCACCACGGATATTCCCATTGTGATGCTCACGGCAAAGGGCGAGGAATCAGACATTGTCACCGGTCTGGAACTGGGGGCCAATGATTACATATCCAAGCCGTTCAGTCCAAGGGAGCTTACTGCACGAATTCGTGCCATTCTGCGTCGCCGCCAGAAAAATGCTGCTGAAGGGCCGGTCTGTGTTCGCCAGGAAGGGGATATGGTCATTGACCGGGCCAAGCACCGGGTCACCATTGAGGATAAAATTATTGAACTGACCTTGTCCGAGTTCGAACTTCTCTCCTTTCTGGCAGAGAAAAAGGGCTGGGTGTTTACCCGGGGGCAGATCGTGGATGCCATTCACGGTGAAAATTATGCCGTGACCGAGCGCAGCATTGATGTTATTATTGTAGGACTGCGTAAAAAATTGGGTGCTTATTCATCCTGTATTGAAACTGTTCGGGGCGTGGGATATCGTTTTAAGGAATAGGGCCGCGCACCCATTCCCTGCCCTTTTACCACGCCCTTTTACCACATAAATAAACATCTTGGGGCAACACATCTCCATGCATCGTAAAAAACCAAAATTGATCTGGCGGATCTTTCCATCATTTCTTGTGATCATTCTTTTGTCCCTGACCGTGGAGGCTTGGTATTCCACCACCTATTTCAAAAGCTTTTTTCTTGAGACCTCCCAGCGTGAACTTATGGTCAGGGCATCCCTGATGCAGGACCGGTTTGCCCGGGCCTTGTATGTGGATGGTCTGTCGCCACAGCAGATTGATGCCCTGTGCAAAAATCTGGGAGAAAAAATTCAGACCCGCATTACGGTTATTCAGCATTCAGGAGAGGTGATCGGCGACTCCTTTGCCAGGGTGGAGACCATGGAAAATCACGGGAAACGGCCTGAAATTTTGACGGCACTTTCCGGTGAAAAGAGTATGGCCGTACGCTACAGCCCTACCCTTGATAAGAATATGATGTATATTGCCCTTCCCATTGTTGACAGCCGGTCTGATCCCGCTGTGATCCGTACGGCGGTCTCCATCTCGGATATCGACGCCAAGGTTGAGGCTATGCGCAATTCAATTTCCCTGGTTTTGGTGTTGACTACCATGGCTGCAGCCCTGGCAAGCCTGTATGTTTCAAGGCGCATTACCAATCCCGTGGAGCAGATGCGCAAAGGCGCCCAGGCGTTCTCCAAGGGCAACCTGACCAACCGCCTGCTCTCTCCGGATACCGAAGAGCTGTCCCAACTGGCCCAGTCCATGAATCTCATGGCCGCAGAACTCAATAAAAAGATCATGGATGTCAGAAACCGCAGCCGGGAGCTTGAAGCGGTTCACACCAGTATGCAGGAGGGCGTAATCGCCATTAACGGCCAGGAGCAGATCATTACCATCAATAAGGCTGCTGCCAAAATATTTGATTTTTCGCCGGAAACGCTGAAAACAAAGCATGTACTTGAGGTGGCCAGAAATTATGATCTGCAGGTATTCATTAGAAAAGCTCTTGCCACCAGTGAACCTGTGGAAGATGATATTGTGATTGACAGAGATGAGCGCATGGTGCTCAATATTCACTCCACAGCCCTGTATGACGCCCATGACAAGCGCATGGGCACCCTGATCATCTTCCATGACATCACCCGGATCCGGCTGCTTGAAACCATGCACAAGGATTTTGCGGCAAATGTTTCCCACGAATTAAAAACCCCTTTAACCACGATCAAAGGGTTCATTGAGACCCTTTTGCAGATGATGGCGGACAGCCCCGGCGCGTCAGCCCAGGATTCCGCCGCCCAGTACAGCCGGTTTCTGGGCATCATTGAAAAAAACGTCAACCGAATGGTCCGCCTGATTGATGACCTTCTGGCCCTGGCAAGACTGGAGCGCCTTAAAGGGACCGGTATCCAGCTTGAGGTCCACCCCCTGGCCGCTCTGATTCAAAAGGCCGTGGGGTTCTGCGCGGACAGGGCTGAAGGCCGGGGAATAACCATGGAAGTGCATTGCCCGGATGCCATTGCCGGCATGGTGGACCCCACGCTCATGGAGCAGGCTGTCTTTAATCTGGTGGACAATGCCGTCAAGTACAGCGATGACGGGGCATGCGTTACCATTAATGCAGAACTCAAGGACCGCAATATAGAAATTCAGGTCAAAGATACGGGGCCGGGCATTGATGCGGCACATCTGCCAAAAGTATTCAACCGGTTTTACCGGGTGGATAAGGGCAGAAGCCGGGACCAGGGCGGCACAGGACTGGGACTGGCCATTGTCAAACATATTGTCCAGTACCACAACGGACGTATTGAGGTGGAAAGCCGGCGCGGAAAGGGGACTTGTTTCACCATCACCATTCCCGGAGCTACCGTATTATAAATCCGGGTACAGGGCTTGGGCATTTTCGGCGAACACCATCTGTTTCTGCTCCAAAGTCAGCCGGGACTGGTCAATGTCCCTGTAATACCTGTCAGGGGTAAGCAGGGGATAATCCGTACCAAACAGAATTTTTTCCAGGACCCCGGCCTTGAGCGCCATATCGTAGATTTCCGGGTCATAAAGAAACACAGAAGCCGCTGTATCATACCAGATGTTTTTAAGCCGTTCTTTCATCTGTTTTTTCATGATGTGATAAAAGAAGATGCCGCCGCCCCAGTGGGCAAGAATGATTTTGTTGTCTGAAAAAGCCCGGGCCAGATGATCAATCTGCTCAAGGGTTACCGGGGTTTTTCCCGGATAGGGATGGCCCAAAGGCTCATTGGTATGGATCATACAGGGTAAATTCCCCTTGGCCTTGAGCAGATCCATCACAGGTTCCAGAAGCCGGATGGCTCTGGCATCAATGCCGGACAGGTAAAAGGCCAGTTCCCCCACGCCGGAGAGTCCTGCATCAATACAGCGTTCAGCCTCCTTTGCCGCACCTTCCCAGGACAGATCAAAACAGGCCAGGCCCCGCAAGCGTTCCGGGTGGGTGAAGACCGCCTCAATCACCGCATCATTGTTTCTTTTGGCGTATTCGGGATTGCGCCATGGAAATCCTGACATAATGGAGATATCCACCCCATGGTGATCCATGGTGTCAATCAGTTGGGACAGTGTTGCAATCTTTGACTTTGGGGAATTATATAGAAGTTTGAATTCAGGTTCGTTGTCAAAGAACAGGCTCCTGTCATCTGCAACTGCCTGGAAAAAAAGATGGATATGGGAATCTATAATCACGGCATTGCCCTTAAATGATAAAGATTGAAAAAAGCTGACAGGCAATATATATTAAATCCCCTGCCCGGACAAGGGCGAATGAGAGATGAGGTGATGGAGTACTATCCGATTTTTTTAGATGTAAAAGACAGACGCTGCCTTGTGGTCGGCGGCGGGGCCGTGGGAACAAGAAAGGCCTTTGGCCTTGCCCGGGCAGGAGCCCGGGTCATCGTAGTCAGCCTTGGTTTTTCAGATGAATTGTCAAATACGCCGCTTGATGGCATCACGTTAAAAAAAAAAGAGTTTCAGGATTCGGATCTGGACGGCATGAGCCTGGCTTTTGCCGCCACAGATAACATGCAGTTAAATGCCAGAATACGGCAGGCTGCCCAAAAGAAAAATGTATTGTGCAACATAGCCGACGGCCGGGACAAAGGGGATTTTATCCTGCCGGCAGTGGTGGACAGGGGCGAGCTTTTGTTTGCCGTATCCACCTGCGGGGCAAGCCCGGCCCTTTCAAGGCGCCTGCGCATGGAGATTGAAAGCGGTTTCGGTCCTGAATACGGTATGCTTGCAGCCCTTTTAGGCCGCATCAGAGCCATTTTGCTGGAACGGGAACATGATCCCAAGGCGCACCGCAAAATATTTTGCGCCCTGCTTGATGCCAATCTGCCTGGAATGATTGCCGCAGGACAAACCCTTCAGATTGATGCCGTGCTTGCCAGGATTCTGGGTGACGGCTTCAGTCTGGAAATGCTGATGCCGGAATTCGATACCCGGGAGTTGTGAAGTTTATGAATATTCCTTTTATCCTTTTACAGTGCGCAACCTTTTTTTACCTGATCAGTACGGCCGGGTATTTTTGTTATCTGCTTCACCAGAAAGACCGGATCCAGCAGACCGCCTTGGGCGCTGTGGGTATCGGGGCCGTGGTTCATCTGTTTGCCATTGTTTTGCAAAGTGCGGCCCTTGGCGGGTTGCCCATCTATACCCTTGGACAGAGCCTGTCCATGGCAGGCCTGTCCCTTGCTGCCATGTTCATTTATACGCAGTACCGGTTCCATTTAAAAATTCTGGGTGTGTATGCCACAGCCATGATCAGTGTCCTCATGCTTGCGGCCATTCTTTTTCCCGAGGCCGCCCAAGCCCCGGACAAGATATATAAGGGGATTTTCTTTTTCGGGCACATCGTTCTTATCTTCAGCGGGGAGTCCATGCTGGCCCTGGCCTGTGGTGCCGGTATCCTTTATCTGATTCAGGAGCAGGGCATCAAGGGCAAAAATCCGGGTTTCTTTTTTAAACGGCTGCCGTCGCTGGATTTTCTGGATACCGTGTCCTATACCTGCATTACCACCGGGTTTGCTTTGCTTACCTTTGGGCTTGTCACAGGCTTTATTTATGCCAGATCCGTGTGGGGCAGTTTCTGGCGATGGGATGTAAAAGAGGTGTTTTCCCTGGGCGCCTGGCTGGTGTATGCGGCATTGCTGCATCTGCGGCTTTATTCGGGGTGGCGGGGGCGCAATTCCGCGGTTATGTCTGTGATTGGCTTTATCATACTAATTTTTACCTTCCTGGGGGTGAATTTTTTCCTTGGCGGGCATCACCAGGGATTTACCCAATAAGAACAGGATACAGATCAACCCATTATGCCAAAGATAATTCTGATTGGCGCCAGCCATAAAACCGCGCCTGTGGAACTAAGGGAAAAACTGTCTTTTTCCCAGGAACAGATTGAAACAGCCCTGCAATTTTTAAAACAGGATCCGGGTATCAGGGAAGGCCTGGTTTTTTCCACCTGCAACCGTCTTGAATTTCTCTATATGCCGGGAAACGGGGCTTTGGAGAACAAGGACGGAATTGATGCTGTTATGCGGTTTATCTCTGAACTTAAAGCATTACCTGTTTCTGAATTCAAGCCTGCCCTGTACATCCACAGGGATGACGAGGCTGTCCGCCATCTGTTTTGCGTGGCTGCAAGTCTTGATTCCATGGTGGTGGGGGAACCCCAGATTCTGGGGCAGGTGAAAAAAGCCTATAAAACCGCCGTAAGTGCCGGTACCACAGGGGTCCTGCTCAACCGCCTGATGCACAAGTCCTTTTCCGTGGCAAAACGGGTGAGAAAACAGACCGGCATTGGTGATAATGCGGTCTCTATTTCCTATGCCGCCATTGAACTTGCCCATAAAATTTTTGCCGATCTTGCCACCAAAAGCGTCATGCTCATCGGGGCCGGCGAGATGGCGGAACTGGCTGTTGAACACCTCATGGCTCACCAGGTGAAAAAGATTGTGGTGGCCAACCGCACATTTAAAAACGCCCTGGAACTGGCCCGCAAGTTCAACGGCCAGGCGGTTCAGTATGAGGAACGGGAATCTGCACTGGCTGATGTGGATATCATTATCAGTTCCACCGGGGCCACGGAGTATGTGTTAACCCGTGACCAGGTCAAGGGCATCATGAAAAAAAGACAGAACAAAACCCTGTTTTTCATTGATATTGCCGTGCCCAGGGACATTGATCCCCGGATCAATAAACTATCCAATGCCTATGTTTATGATATTGATGATTTGAAAAATATTGTTGAAACAAATATCAGCCAGCGGGAACAGGAGACCATAAAAGCACAACGCTTTGTTGAGGAAGCCCTGCTGGCTTTCCGCCGGTGGCTGGATGACCTTTCCGTGGTCCCCACCATCAAGGCCATCAACGGCAAAATGACTGAGATTGTGAACCTGGAATGCGAGAAAACCCTGGCCGGACTGCCCCACCTGTCACCGGCGGATGCCAATGCCATCCGAAGGATGACGCGGGCCATTGCGTCCCGGGCCATCCATGATCCCATTTTGTTCCTGCGTAACACCGGTAATCACCGGGACGATTCTTTGTATTTGAATGTGGCCCGGCAGCTGTTTAATCTGGACATCCCTGATCACAACTATTGAAGGAGGTCTGGATGAAACTGTTAAGACGGTTGATCCTTTTTTTATTGTTTTGTGCGGGCATGGCGATTCTGGGCTATGCATATCTGATCAACCATCAGGTGGCCAAGCGGTTTAAAGAGCGGTTGTGGGATGTGCCGGCCAAGGTATATGCGCGCCCCATGACCCTTTATCCGGGGTTGGGTCTGTCTGCCGCAGCCCTTGGGCAGGAACTGGATCTGTTGGGATATCGGATGGTTGCAACCCAGGCCCAGCTGACTGTGCCGGGCACGTACACCCAGTACCAGGGTCGCTTTGTCCTCAATTGCCGGCCCTTTGATTTTGGCGGGCAGCGCCTTCCTGCGCGCCGCACAGAGGTCACCATATCCGGCGGCCGCATTGCCCGGCTTGAAACATTAGGCACCACCGCTGACATGGAACAGCTGGACCCCGTGCTGATCGGGCAGTTCTACCCGTCTTCCATGGAAGATAGAATCCTTCTTGATGCCCAAGATACTCCGGCATTACTTAAAAAGACCATTGTTGCCGTGGAGGATAAAAATTTTTATTCCCATTATGGTATTGATTTTAAATCCATTTTCCGGGCCATGGCGGTCAATATTCGCCAAGGCCGGTTTATCCAGGGCGCCAGTACCCTGACCCAGCAACTGGCCAAAAATTTTTTTCTTTCCCCTGAAAAAACACTTAAACGAAAAATCAGTGAAGCCTTTGTTGCGGCTGCCATTGAGCGCCAGTTTACCAAAGAGGAAATTCTTGACGCCTATATTAACGAAGTTTACCTGGGACAGGACGGTTCCAGGGCCATACACGGGTTTGGCCTGGGGGCTCAGTTTTACTTCGGCAAGTCACCGAGATTGCTTTCGCCTGAGGAAACCGCACTATTGGTAGGCATGCTCAAAGGACCGTCCGTTTACAATCCAAGGGTTCACCCGGACCAGGCCATGGCCCGGCGAAACACTGTGCTTGGCCTCATGGCGGACCAGGGATTGATTTCATCCACCCAGCTTATACAATCACTTGGCCAACCCCTGGGCGTT